>NZ_SPQR01000001.1:0-300000 GCF_004766055.1 Desulfosporosinus sp. Sb-LF
GTTGATAGGCCAGGTGTGGAAGCACGGTGACGTGTGGAGCTGACTGGTACTAATCGGTCGAGGGCTTGACCTAACATGAGCGCTCTAGGTAAGTGGCTCAAATTCAATCGACAAAGACTAGATATTAGACTCTGTGCAGTTTTGAGAGAACAGCGTTCGCAAGAATGATGAAATCTCAGACATCTGGTGATCATGCCGAAGGGGTTCCACCCGTTCCCATACCGAACACGGAAGTTAAGACCTTCAGGGCCAAGAATACTTGGGGCGCAGGCCCCTGGGAACGTAGGTCATCGCCAGGTAAACCAGCAAAAGGACTATCTCTAACGAGGTAGTCTTTTTGTGTTAGAACGAACGATTTTCAAGCATTTAAACGTCTATGGGGTCGGAGTTCCACCCGTTCGGGTCCACATTGCCGGAGAATGCGTTACAAGCCGCAATGTGGCGAAAGTCTCGCCTTCGCCACGAAGTGTTCCTCTTGGATGGTTTACTCTCCACTGGAGACTATCGTGGCTAACGTGTACCAGAAGGGGAAGCCTTCAGGTACAAAGTACGATGGGCGTACTAAAGTAACCATTATTCATACGGACTCATTAGATGATTATGTGGTGAATATATGATACCATTGGTCAGACCATCAGACAAAAATATGCTATAATGTAGAGATATATTAGGCTGTAAAGGAGATCTAGAATGATGGTCGCGAAACTCAGTGATTTTATTGCTCAGAAAATAGTGAAATTCATCTATGAAAAGAGCGGGTTCGCTGTAATAGTCTGTGATGAGACAGGGACAATCATTGCGGATTCGGCTCAAACAAGAATAGGAATTCAGCATATAGGGAGTACGAAAATATTAACGACTTCGTGTGATTCAGCTTGTGTTACAGCCTCGGAAGCAGAAACTTCTGGGGGTCTTTATAAAGAGGGCTTTAGCCTAGCCATTGTAGTGGAGGGACATAAAATCGGCACGTTTGGCATTGCTGGACCACTAGAAATTGTACAGCCAGTTGCCACTATCGCGGCTGGTATGGTAGTTATGCTGTTAAGGGATGAGGAATTAAAGGCTATCATTCGTAATCAAGTACAGGTTCTGAGCACATCGGTGGAACAGGCTGCTAGTGCTGTAGAACAAACTGCCGCTTCTGCCCAAGAAGTCGCTTCAATCAGCCAAACTATAGCTGAAGTGGCCCTAGAAGGAAAAAATCAGCTTCATTCTACCTCCAGTATTTTGGAATTTATTCAGCGTGTGGCCAAACAAACCAATCTTTTAGGGCTGAATGCAGCAATTGAGGCCGCACGGGCAGGCGAAAAAGGGCGAGGTTTTTCAGTAGTAGCGAGTGAAGTACGCAAATTAGCCGAGGAAAGCAATCGTTCAGCCAGTGAAATAAGTAAGATTATTTTGGACTTTCAATCTATTATTGAAAAGATCGTAGAAAGTGTTCAGCATAACAGCGCCATTACCCAGCAGCAAGCACAGGCCAATCAGGAAATCGCTCACTTAGTAGAAGGGGTACAACAAGTGAGTAAGGAATTGAAGTCGCTAGCCTCTAATCTATAATGGATAACTCATCTTCTTTCGGCTTATACTATAGAAATCATGGTAATAGGTATAAGGTTGTACTGTAAAAGGGGATGTATCTATGGAAGTTAGCTTAGCGTATGGAAAAAATGGTCTGAACGTTATAGTTCCCGAGCATACGAGAATTGTTGCACCTAATCATTTGGAGTTACCAGAGGATGATCATGAACTTGTATTACAAGCTCTGCGTAATCCAAAAGGCACAAAACCGCTTAGAGAAATGGTTAAGTCGACTGACAGGGTTGTCATTGTAATTAGCGATATTACTAGGCCAACACCAAACCATAAATTAGTTCCTTGGCTACTTGAGGAACTTACCCATGTACCAATAGAAAACGTTACAATTATCAACGGCCTCGGGACCCACCGTGACCAAACTAGAGAAGAGTTTATTGAGATGCTAGGGGAAACGATTGTAAACACCGTTCGAATTATTAATCATCACTGTCACGAGAAATCAGAGCTAACGCACCTTGGAAAAAGCAGCTTCGGCTGTGAAGTATACTTAAATAAGGAATATGTGGAAGCCGACTTTAGGATTGTGACAGGGTTTATTGAACCACATTTCTTTGCGGGATTTTCTGGAGGACCTAAGGGAATTATGCCTGGTATCGCGGGTATTGAAACTATTCTAACCTTTCATAATGCTAAGATGATCGGGCATCCGTTGGCCACCTGGGGTGTTTTGGACAAGAATCCTCTACAAGAAATGACTAGGGAAGTCAACACTTTTTGTAAACCGGATTTTCTTCTTAATGTGGCACTGAATGGAGAAAGGGAAATAACTAACGTCTTTACAGGAGAATTGGTTGAAGCTCATGCTATTGGATGTGCTTTTGTTAAAGAGCATGCCATGATAAAATGCGAAAAGCGATTTGATGTGGTAATTACGACGAACGCTGGTTACCCTCTTGATCAGAACTTATATCAGGCCGTTAAAGGTATGAATGCTGCTCATAAGATTGTCAAACAAGGGGGTACAATTATTTGTGCAGCAGAATGCATCGAAGGTATGCCTGATCACGGTAACTTTGTTAAGATACTACAGATGCGCCAGTCTCCAAAAGATCTTTTAGAAATGATTAATGACCCTTCCTTTCACATGTTTGATCAGTGGGAAGCACAAAGACTGGCAATGATACAGGAATGGGCAGATGTTTATTTGTATTCCTTGTTACCAGAGGAATCAGTTAGAACAGCAATGCTCACTCCATCTCAGAATATTGAACAAACGCTCGATGATTTGAAGGCTAAATACGGTGATGAGATGAGTATTGCTGTATTGCCACTTGGACCTCTGACAATTCCTTATGTAGAAGAATAAATAGGCAACTATTACAAAGTAGGTGTTACCATAGAAATAAGGAAAGGACGTCGTCTATTATCGATCGTCCTTTCCTTATTTCTATGGTAAATTTGGATACTATATTTGTAGACATCTGCGTTGGCCGTCACATTATCTACAAAATTTTAGGTCGAAGATCTAAATTTAGTCAATAATATCCGAACCTTGTTCAGCCATTTCTTTTTCTGCAAAGGTGATCATTTTCTTGACCATGTTTCCGCCGATTTGACCAACTTCGCGTGTTGTCATATTGGCAAACCCTTTCTCTTGAATATCATCGTCTAATTCCAATTCTTCAGCTACTTCCCATTTCAGTTTGTCCAATTGTCCTTCGGATTCAGGTACTTCAGGTGTATTGCGGCTCATATGACATACCTCCAATTTTAGTTATTGAACGAAGTCGATATTATCTTATCCATCCAAAGAGACTCTATACAGAATTTAAAATCACTAGATAGTAATCATTCAATTATAAGACGTAAGAAGGCTCTCAGCCTACGTCTTTCCGATAGCTCACGACCTCTTGACTAAGCCAATTCGTCCACGCCTTCAAGCCATTTCCGTTGCGACAAGAAACCTCGAAGATCTGAATGTCTGGATTAATGGACCAAATATCTTGTTTCATAATCTCCATATTCACATCCGTGTACGGCTCAAGGTCCATTTTATTGAGTACAACCGCCTTGGCGCTGCGGAAGATCACGGGGTATTTCGAAGGTTTGTCGTCTCCTTCGACAATACTTAACACAATGACTTTAAACGCTTCTCCAAGATCAAAATCAGCTGGGCAAACGAGATTCCCCACATTTTCAATAACCATAAGTTCCGTAGAATTCCAATCGAATTCAGGCAAAACCTTATTTACCATTTTACTGTCTAAATGACATCCACCGCCTGTATTAATCTGAATGACCGGAATCTTGTGAGCGGCTATACGATCCGCGTCTTTACTGGTAACGATATCTCCCTCAATAATTCCAACATGCAGGTTCGCGGTTAATTGGGGCAACATTTTTTCCAATAGTGATGTTTTTCCTGCGCCAGGCGAACCTATCAGATTAATGGTTAAACAATTATGCTTGCGAAAATGAGCGCGATTTACTTCGGCTTGCATATCATTTGAACTGAGCAAATTCGCCATTACTTCAATTTCACGACGACTTGGTTCCACTTATTCAACCTCCAGACTTTCGAGTAAAAGCTCCTGTCCCTGAATCACTTCAATACCGGCATGTTGACAGTTAGGACAAAGGAAAAACATTGTTTCCACGGTAAACTCGTAATGACAATTTCGGCAATGACCACGCACTGAAACGCACTCCACAATTAGCTCGGCACCTTCGCAGAGGGTATCTTTGCTATAAGCCTCAAACACCATCTGTAAGGCATCCGGATCCGCATTCGTAAGTTCTCCAACTTTTAGCTTAACCTGAAGGACTCGCTTTACTTCATGCAGAGAGAGGGTCTTTTCAATGACTTCAAATACTCCTCCCATCAAAGACATTTCGTGCACACCATCTCTCCTCCGTATATGAAACTATTATCCCAAATATGAAGAATTTAGTGTTCTGATTCGAGGAATTCACAGGGTGCAAGTATCTTATAATCCAAACGTTAAAAACACTTGTAGTACTTTGATTAAGCCGATAAAACCGAAGTGAAAGTCCCTTTAAGCTGGATAGTATCGATCTCTTCGAGAATTAATTCCGTAAGACGAGGAAACTGGGCTTCGATCTCTGGACTGATGTCCACTCCCCATTCTAAACTTTTGGGTTGAACACCAAAAATTAAGGTTTTCGGGCTCTTGTCCAATAGGTTAGCAATAGCGAGTACCTCGATAATCCCTATTTCATGAAACGAAACTTCGCGATGTTCAGAAAGTGCGTGAAGATCACCCGGTTGCAAGCGAAACAATGTGCCAGGCTCAGCGTTAGCATTGAGGGCATCAACAATAATCAGAAAATCGACTTCTCGAATTAGATGAATAAGGTCAAGTCCTGCCGTGCCTCCCTCAAGAAGTTCTACACTCTCAGGAAGGGACTTCTTCGCAAGTTGGTCCAAAAAGCGAACGCCTAAACCCTCGTCAGATAAGAGGATGTTTCCAACCCCCATCACCATAATTCTTGGTAAAAGCATGATTATAGTTCCATTCCCTTCTTAAAGGTTGGTCTTGAATAGGCATTGGCCAGTGGGGATGTTCTCGAAAATATCGTGAGATGGAGTAAAAAGACATTATTATTCTTATACTTGCCAAAAAAAGAAAAGTAGAAACATATTTTTAAAGTTTATTAAGAAAAAAGTTTGGGATATTAAAATTTATAAATTTTGTTATAATAATTTGAAAATTAATTAATATTACTGGAAATAATACCCTCATCTACTTGATGAACTTAGAGCGTGGCGTGTACAATAAGGGTTATAAGATTTAATATGAGGAAGCTTTTGAGGGCTGAACGTTTAAAATGAATCTACAAGCAATGGTATTTTACTTCAATGGGATTGTTCAAGGGGTAGGCTTTCGGCCTTTTGTGTTTAAACTAGCAGCAGAACTGGATATTAAAGGGTGGGTGAAGAACTCAAGCCATGGTGTAACGATTCATGCAGAAGGAGATAATCTCGAACTGTTCTATCATCGTTTGCAAACTGAAGCGCCGCCTTTGGCCAACATCTTGACGGCACGATCTGCTGGGGTAGAGCCCATGAATTATGCAACGTTCGAAATAGTTCAGAGTGAAACGGAACAAGGTGCGGACGTATTAATTTCTCCGGATGTTGCAACATGCGGAGATTGTCTTAAGGATATGGCTGATTCCAATAATCGGCGCTATCGATTTCCTTTCGCTAATTGTACGAATTGTGGGCCACGCTATACGATCATACGTGATGTTCCTTATGATCGAGCACAAACGACCATGTCAGATTTCCCAATGTGTGAATCCTGCGCTACTGAATATAAGAATCCTTGGGATCGTCGTTTTCATGCACAGCCTGTTGCCTGTGAGGATTGCGGACCGGAGGTTCAATTGAGGGATGCAATGGGCAACCTTCTCCCTGGTATCGGCGTTGATCAACTGGCCCAAGGTGGGATAATAGCAGTGAAAGGGCTAGGGGGGTTCCATCTCGTTTGCGATGCACGAAACACAGAGGCTGTCCACCGCTTGCGGGGACGAAAAGAACGTGGGTCCAAGCCGTTTGCCTTAATGGCAAGATCTATTGAATTAGCCTCTAAAGAGGTGGTTATTGGCGCGAAAGAAGAGGATTTGTTACTTAGCCCGTCTGCACCTATTGTCGTTCTTGAACGACAGCGTGTAATAGGGGATTCTTTACCAGAGGATATTGCGCCCGGTATATATACGCTAGGAATCATACTTCCTTACACACCGCTTCATCATCTTTTGTTTGAAGGACCCTATGATTTTTTGGTTATGACAAGTGCCAACCTCAGTGGGCGTCCTCTAATTTATACAAATGAAGAGGCTTTGGTGGCATTACAGGGAATTGCTGATTACTTTTTAATGCATAACCGAGACATTTATCATCCTTGCGACGACTCGGTTGTTCAAGTGATTGGAGACGAAGCGGTTTTTCTTCGTCGAGCCCGCGGATATGTTCCGTTGCCGATTTCGTTATCGACCATACAGGTCAAGACCCCACTTCTTGGTGTAGGTGGTGAACTAAAAAATGCTTTTTGTCTTGCGTTTGGGCAGAAGGCTTTTGTCAGTCAATACATAGGAAATATGGAAGGGTATGAAAACCTCCAACGTTTTCACCAGGAACTGGAATCTTTTCAACGAGTTATCAATATCATGCCGAGAGCTATTGCTTACGATAGCCACCCAAACTACCATTTGACACGATTTGCCCAAGAGCAGCCCTTGGCTAAGCTTTCTGTTCAACATCATCATGCCCATCTAGTCAGTGTGTTGGGGGAATGGAATCGAACAGGGCCAACTTTAGGAATTATCTGCGATGGAACTGGATTCGGAGAAGATCATCATATTTGGGGATTTGAAGTTTTATATGGTAATGCCTCAGGCTATGAACGAAAGGGACATCTTGAGTACCTACCACTTCCTGCGGGAGATACTGGTGCAAAACATCCTTTGCGAATTGCTTATGCTTATATCAAAACTCTTTTAGATAGTGAGGCGTGGAAAAAGACTGAGCCTCTCTGGACAGCGCTTTCTGTCAATGAACGTCAGATTATAGAACGACAACTTGATACAGGAGTTCAGGTCTTTCGAACTTCGAGTGCTGGCAGGCTCTTTGACGCGGTGAGTGGATTGCTTGGTGTTTGTACAAAGGTAACCTATGAAGGGCAAGCTGCGATTGAGTTGGAAAGTATCGCTACAAGGTTTTTGAGGAAACAGCACGTAGAAGGGGGAGATCGGGGGAACGGAAATGGACAATCTCTCTATCCTTATGAAGTGAGAATGGAGGACGCGGTCCACATCCTCGGAGTCGGTCCGTTATTGAATGAACTAACACAAGACGTTTTTCTCGGCGTAAGTCGAGGAGAAATAGCGTATCGGTTCCATATGACGATTGCTCAGGCTATGGTGGATTTAGCAATACGAGTACATATAGAAAATGATCCTTTGGTATTAAATGGGGGAGTCTTCCAAAATAAGCTTTTGACCGAAGCCGTCCTTAAAATCTGTCAAGACAAGGGGATTAAAGTCTTACGTTCCCGAACGCTCCCACCAGGAGACGGTGGGCTCGCCTTCGGACAACTATTAATTGCGAATGAGGTGTTATAAAATGTGTTTAGCCATTCCGGCTAAAGTTGTTACGATGGATGGATGGACTTCTAAAGTTGATATGATGGGGAATGAACGTGTTGTTAGTATCAACTTGGTACCTGAGGTCAAAATTGGTGAATACGTTTTAGTTCATGCAGGATTTGCCATTAGCATTATAGACGACGAGAGTGCCAAAGAAACTGAAGAACTCCTGCTGGAGGTAGCCCATGCCTATGACGAAGGAGAGTAAGGATCGTTTGGACAAGGCGGCGAGCTATTGTTTAGAAATTGAGGGTTTGGCCCAAAGACCGTTTACAATCATGGAGGTTTGTGGAACGCATACTGTGGCCATCGCTAAAAACGCAATTCGAGAGTTGCTGCCAGAGACGGTTCGCTTAATTTCGGGTCCTGGTTGTCCTGTGTGTGTGACAGATAGCCATGATATTGACCGCTATCTCTATTTAGCTGCCCAACCAAAGGTTATAACGGCTACCTTCGGAGACATGATTCGGGTGCCGGGGACGGAGAAAAATTTACAGGAATTAAGAGCAGAAGGGGCGGACGTGCGAATAGTTTATTCAACCCTGGATGCATTAGAGTTAGCACGTAAAAATCCTACTAAAGAGGTTGTGTTTTTGGGAATTGGGTTTGAAACGACCGTCCCTACGGTCGCAGTAAGTTTAGAAACAGCAAAACATGAAGGAATAGAGAATTACAGCGTTTTATCTATGCACAAGGTCGTTCCCCCGGTCTTAAGATTATTAGCTGAGGATGATGAAATAAGAGTCGATGCCTTCCTTGATCCAGGGCATGTTTGCTCCATTATTGGAATTGGGCCAATTGAGTTTATGGCTAAGGAGTATGGCAAACCAGGGGTTGTGACAGGGTTCGGAGCTTTGGATATTTTGGAAGCGATTGTTATGCTCCTTCGGCAACGTGCAGAAGGTCGTTCAGAACTTGAAATCCAATATAAACGTGTCGTTAAAGCAGAGGGAAACCTGCGTGCTAGAATGTTCATCGAACAGGTCTTTGAACTAGTAGATGTCTCATGGCGGGGTATGGGGATGATCCATCAGAGTGGCTTGGGTATTCGTAAGGAATACAGTGCTTGGGATGCGGCTCGGAAATTCGCTCTACCAGTTTTTCATTCGAAAGAACCCCCTGGGTGCCGGTGTGGAGAAGTCTTAAAAGGACTAATTAATCCGACCCAATGTCCGTTGTTTGGCAAGCGTTGTACGCCGATGAAGCCTGTTGGACCCTGTATGGTGTCTAACGAAGGGTCTTGTGCTGCTTATCATAGGTACGTACAAAGGAGCGTGACTTAATGGAACGCGTTATGTTAGCCCACGGAAGTGGTGGGCGGTTGAGCCACGAGCTAATTCGTACTCTTTTTCAGAGATACTTAGGAAATGATTACTTAGATCAGATGAGTGATGCAACGGCTTTGCCGGGCAGAGAGCATATTGCTGTAACAACCGACTCGTTTGTTGTCTCACCTTTGTTTTTTCGTGGGGGAAATATCGGTAAGCTTGCGGTATGTGGTACTGTCAATGACCTTGCGGTTAGTGGAGCTGTTCCGCAGTTTTTAACACTTGCGCTTATATTGGAAGAAGGCTTTCCCATAGAAGAATTGGAACGGATTATTAAGAGTGTTGCCGTAACTGCAGCCGAAGCAGGCATAATGATCGTTTGCGGAGATACGAAAGTCGTCGAACGAGGAAGTGCGGATAAAATTTTTATAAATACAACAGGAATTGGGTATATTACGGATCGTTCAGTGGGTCCAGAGCAGATTCGGCCAGGAGATGAGATCCTCATTACAGGAACGATTGGAGATCATGGGATTGCTATTTTGTCTGAGCGGGAAGGGCTCGAATTTCAAACCCCGGTTATGAGTGACTGTGCGCCTTTAAATGGACTTATAGATGCTTTTTATGTGTCTGGCGTCAGATGCATGAGGGACCCTACCCGTGGTGGCGTGGCGACGACGTTAAATGAATTGGCGCAACAAGCGGGAGTGAGTATGCTCTTGAAAGAAGAATGTTTTCCACTCTCTCCTAGCGTGGGTGGAGCATGTGAGATGTTAGGACTTGATCCCCTTTATTTGGCGAATGAAGGAAAAGCACTGGTTATTGTGGCACCAGAAGTCGCGGAGGAAGTCCTCCTAACGATGAAGGCCCATCCTTTGGGATTCCATGCGGCTCGTATTGGGCGAGTTCAACGAGGAAAGGCGGGGCTAGTGCTTTTAGAGACACCATTGGGGGGGAAGCGTATCGTGGGAATGCTTGAAGGTGAACATCTTCCCCGTATATGCTGAGAAGGAGTGAGGAGAGTAGTATGCGAATTGCAGTCATAGATGGGCAGGGTGGCGGCATTGGTAAACATATTGTAGAACAGTTACGCAAGCGGATTCCCGAGCTGAATATTCTTGCACTGGGCACGAATGCCCTTGCTACAGGAGCAATGTTGCGAGCCGGGGCCACAGAGGGAGCTTCAGGAGAGTCCGCGATTTGTTACAATGTCGATCGAGTAGATATCATTGTGGGCTCGGTTGCTGTTATGATGGTCTATGGGCTGCTGGGGGAGATCACGTCGGGGATGGCTATTGCTATTGCTTCCAGTAAAGCGGAAAAATTGCTTCTTCCTATACAACGCGGGAATATTCTACTAGTGGGTGTTCCACGAACCCCTCTGCCCCACCAGATTGAAGCCCTGGTCATCGAAGTAGAGGAACGTATTAGAACGTAATACATTCTTGTCAATTGCTAAGGTTTTGTTTGACAAACGGCCTAGTGCTTGATAATATTATACCATACTAAAATGATATGAATTGGGGGAATTAAAAAATGAGAGTTGTTGATTCGATTACAGATTTGATTGGGCAGACTCCATTGGTTCGATTAAATCGATTGGTTAAGCCCGGAATGGCTAATGTTTATGTCAAAGTCGAATCGTTTAATCCTGGTGGAAGCATAAAAGATCGAATAGCCCTAGGTATGATACGGGATGCTGAGGAACGTGGGGCACTTCGCCCTGGGGGAACTATCGTCGAGCCGACAAGCGGGAACACGGGTATTGGGCTAGCTATGATCGCGGCTGCTCGAGGTTATCGATTAATTGTTGTGTTGCCGGAAACTATGAGTGTTGAACGGCGAATGCTTATGGCAGCTTATGGGGCTGAATTTGTGTTAACCCCTGGAGCAGCAGGGATGAATGGAGCAATTGAAGAGGCCAAACGTTTGGTTGCTGAAAATCCTGACTATTTCATGCCTCAGCAATTTGAAAACCCCTCTAACCCAGAAGCGCATCGCCGGAGCACGGCCTTGGAGCTTCTCGAACAATTAAGTGTTATCGATGCTTTTGTTGCGGGGATCGGTACCGGAGGAACGATAACTGGAGTAGGAGAGATCCTGAAAGCCCGTCAACCTGAAGTCAAGGTTATAGGGGTGGAACCAGCTTCGTCTCCAGTTATTTCCGGTGGAAAACCTGGGTCGCATAAAATTCAAGGAATTGGTGCAGGGTTTGTCCCTGCAGTTTTAAATCGAATGGTAGTAGATGAGATTATTCAAGTGAGTAATGATGACGCCATGGAGATAACTCGACGTTTAGCACGGGAGGAAGGGCTTTTAGTAGGCATTTCTTCCGGAGCGGCTGTAAGCGCAGCACTTAAGGTGGCCGCAGCCTTGGGAGATGGGAAGAACGTTGTTGTTGTTGCCCCAGATACCGGAGAGCGTTATTTAAGCACTGAAGTTTTTGCCAATAAAGAAAAATGATAGGTGCTTTAAGAGGCGAAATTGATCTAGAAGTTCGATATTGCTTTACAAGAGAAATTGCCTTATGCTAAACTATTTAATAGTGGACTAGCATAAGGAGGAGTTTGTCGTGTCAGGACATTCAAAATGGGCAAACATTAAACATAAAAAAGGTAAGGCGGATGCCCAAAAGGGGAAAATGTTTACTAAACTGGGCCGAGAATTGGTTGTTGCTTCCCGTGCCTGTGGTGGAGACGTTAATGACTTTCGGTTAAAGATTGCCATTGAAAACGCCAAAGCAGAAAATGTGCCCAATGAAAATATTCAACGGGCTATTCTTAAAGGGAGTGGCGGCGCAGAAGGTGCAGTTTATGAAGAGCTGCGTTATGAGGGGTATGGCCCAGGTGGGGTTGCCGTTATGATCGACATCTTGACCGATAACCGTAACCGCACGGCCGGTGAAGTTCGCCATATCTTCTCCAAAAATGGTGGGAACATGGGTGAAACTGGATGCGTTAGTTGGATGTTTCAAGAAAAGGGCCAATTGAGAATCCTGCGTGAAGGGCTTAGGTTAAGCGAAGATGATTTAATGATGATGACCTTAGAAGCAGGAGCTGAGGATTTCGAAGTGGATGAAGAGGGGTTTGTTGTATACACGGCTCCTGAAGCTTTAGAGGGTGTTCGTCAAGCTCTTGCAGATCAAAAAATCTCTGTTGTTGAATCTGTTGTCAGTCCGATTCCCCAAAACACAATCGAAATAACGGATGCAGACCAGGCTCGGAAGATTGTTCATTTGATGGATATCCTGGAGGAGCATGATGATTCACAAGGCGTATATTCCAATTTTGAATTAGCAGACGCCTTGGCAAGTGAAGATTTCTAAAACAAACTAAAAGCTTTTCAAAATTGCATGACGATTAAAGTAAGCCCTCCTGGCAAGACTAGAACAAAGAAGACAATGTCAGGAGGGTTTTTCATTATGTCCAGATGGAAAGTAATGAGTATAGTTCTTATGATTGGATTGGGGATTGGCGGCATCGTGCCAGCTACAACGTCTTGGTGGTACGCTAAAAATCGTATCGGAAGCACTGATATAAATGCAGAGACTGCTATAGCAAAGGAAGCGCCTGCCAAGGTAATCTATCATTTTAAGATGGAGCAAGGGGTATTATCTGTTATCGAAGGAAACCTTGGATCAAGTGGTAGAGTCATCGTAACGGGCTTAAATGTTCAGACTTGGCCAAAGGAGATGGTGGACATGGCGCCGAAGGTCGAGTTTTATTCACTAGATGAAGTTCAGTCGTTTATCGACACTGCGAACGAACCTCTTTGGCAAGAGTAGAAGTGAGTGATGGAGAAAAGGAATCATCCGCCTTCTGTCGAATTCTAATTAGCAGAAAGGAAGATGCGTTTGATTATTTTAGGAATTGACCCCGGGACGGCGATTATGGGCTATGGACTTATTGAACAAAAAGGGAATCATTTAAGCGCGATCGCTTATTCTTGCTGGCGAACTCCGGCTCATACCCCACTGGCAGAACGCTTATTAATGTTATATGAACAGATTAACCCTTTTCTCCGGGATTACACTCCCGATCATATTGCGGTTGAAGAACTGTTTTTTAGCCGTAATACTACGACCGCCTTAGCCGTCGGGCACGCGCGAGGGGTGGTTTTGTTGGCGAGCGCCCAACAGGGAATTCCGGTCTATGAATATACCCCTTTGCAGGTCAAACAAGCCGTCGTTGGGTATGGAAGGGCCGAAAAGAGGCAGGTTCAGCAAATGGTCAGAGGGTTGTTGAGACTGGAGGAAATCCCTAAGCCAGACGATACCGCAGATGCCTTAGCCATTGCGATCTGTCATGCGCACAGCTATACATTGGACCGGAGAATGGGGGAATTCCGTTGATTGGAATGCTGAGAGGTAAGGTTTGGGAAATCCAATCAGAGCGTTTAGTGATCGATGTTCAAGGGGTTGGGTATCTTCTTACCGTGCCTTATGGACTTCTCGCGAAGGCTGTCCCTGGGCAAGAACTTGTCGTATATACTCATGTAGTTATGCGTGAAGATGATTTGTCTCTTTACGGTTTTTCGTCCTTAGAAGAAAAACAACTATTTCTGGAAATGTTGAGTGTTTCTGGCATTGGACCTAAGGCAGCTATATCGATACTTTCAACCTTTGGGGCAGTTCAGATTGAAAGTGCCATTGTTAGTGAAAATCTTAATTTATTGACCAAAGTACCGGGTATTGGCAAGAAAACAGCTCAACGTCTTATTTTAGAATTAAAAGAAAAATTCAAAGGACATAGTACTTTGTCCACGCGTGAGGGAGCATTTTCTGAATCCACTCCACTCACGCACTCTGAAGCTTTGCAAACACTACTGGCTCTGGGGTTTGGTATAGACGAAGCAAGGCAAGCACTAGGTCATGTTCTTAAAGACGGTGGGGAATTATCGACCGAAGTGCAAGTGAAAAAGGCTTTGCGGTTACTTGCCGGCGGCTAATTCAGGGTTAAATCACGAAATGCGGATGAGGGAGGGCTAGAAAATGGAAGAACGTTTAGTTGCTCCACAAGAACAACTAACAGATCATGAAGGGGAAGTACTTCGTCCTCATCGCATGAACGACTATATTGGTCAGAGAAAAGTCAAAGAAAATTTAGGAATCTTTATTCAAGCTGCATCGACGCGTGGAGAGGCTTTGGATCACGTCTTATTATATGGACCACCTGGTTTGGGAAAAACAACGCTTGCCAATATTATTGCTGCGGAAATGGGCGTGAGTATTCGCACTTCTTCTGGTCCAGCGATTGAACGACCTGGGGACCTAGCTGCCATACTTACTGGCCTAGAGCCTAGGGATGTTCTTTTCATCGATGAAATACACCGTTTGAACTCAACGACAGAAGAAATTCTCTATTCGGCTATGGAAGATGGATGTCTAGATATTGTGATCGGAAAAGGGCCAAGTGCCCGTTCAATTCGTCTGTCCCTTCCTCCGTTTACATTAGTGGGGGCCACAACACGGGCTGGACAGTTAACGTCTCCTTTGCGGGATCGTTTTGGAGTTATTAGCCGCTTAGAATTCTACGAGGTTGAGGATTTAAAGGAAATTGTTTTACGGGCAGCTGGTATTTTGCGCTTGGGTATCACTGACGAAGGTGCGGAAGAAATTGCCCGCCGTTCCCGTGGAACGCCAAGAATTGGCAATCGTTTGCTAAAACGAGTTAGGGATTTTGCCTTAGTATGGGGAGACGGTGTCGTTACGCAAACAATTGCACGTGAAGCGTTAAATCGGCTGGAAGTGGATCCGGTGGGCTTGGATAATATTGACCAGAAAACCCTGAGAACTATTATCTTAACGTTTGCAGGAGGACCTGTGGGCTTGGAAACACTAGCAGCAACCATCGGAGAAGAATCAGAGACCTTGGAAGATGTTGTGGAACCGTACTTGCTTCAAATGGGTTTTCTGCAACGTACTCCCCGCGGACGAATGGCGACAGCAAGGGCCTATCAACATTTAGGATATTCGCTTCCCCAGAATCGGGCGGAATGCGGACTTTTCACGGAGGAACGTACGTAAGAAGAAAAATCAACAGCATATAAGCCGAGAAAAAAGGGCACTCTGAGCATAAAGAAAGAAAGCTAGGATGGCGTGCAAAGTTGCACTCAGAAGAGTTCATAGGTGTGTCGAGAACTTCTGATTTCAAGTGCGTTCTTCGAGCATAAGCATACGAGAAAGTAGGTGTGCAGGCTATGCTTCGGTTTGTGTATCGGTTATCCTTTTTATGTATGGCATTATTTGTGCTCGTGGTGATTCTGGCTACGCCGTGTCAAGCAAAAGAGATATCAGTTGAGCTTTTATGGAAATTAGGCCAGGCGGGGTGGGCCGAAATAAATGTTGATAAAGGGGAATATCAGCTCATCGTGAATAAAACATCTCTCCATTTCCCGACGGGTTCTACTCTTCAAGTGAGCTGGGGAGGGTGGACCCCAGTGTTAAGAATTAATCATGGAGAATTCCAAGTTTTTGACGGGTCTCTTTTGGAATTGAAGGGGATCAATCCGGGAGGGCTGCGCGTTAAAACGCCTGAGGGCCAAGATGTCGTATATCGTGGAGGACTACAACTTAGTTGGCAGGATAGTCATTGGCGGTTTATTAATCGTGTAGACAGTGAAGACTATCTTAAAGGGGTTGTACCGATCGAAATGAGTAATGAGTGGGCTAAAGGTGGAATGGAAGGGCTCAAGGCTCAAACAGTTGCAGCTCGAACCTTTCTTATTAAACATACGGAGAATGGCCGAAAGACGATCACGGACTCTCCCGATATTGATCAGGCCTACGGAGGTAAAAATGCTGAGGGGGAAGCTTCAGTTGCAGTTGAAGCAACTCGAGGAGAAATTCTGGTGGATGCCCAGAGTAAGTTGCCGATCGAAGCGCTTTATTCTTCGCATAGTGGTGGCTTCACAGAAGATGCTAAAAATGTTTGGGGAAATGCAGATACCAACAACGTGTCTCATCCTGACCCTTATTCACAAGGAGTTGGGGGTGCAGTAAATCATTGGAGGTTTATTGTCTCTGCCCCGATCCTGGGCACAACCTTTGGCTTGGGGCCAGTGCGCAGCGTTGAACTTGACAAATTCCCCTCAGGTAGGGTAAAAAGTGTAAGGATGGAAGATGGGATCGGGCATTCTAAGACTGTAACAGGACGGGCATTTGTCAAAGCGTTTTACCCGTTTGGGCAGCCGATTCGGACGGCCGCTTTTTTGGGGAATTTATTTGAGGTTAAGCCGTTCGCTCCAAACCTAGATTCGTTCGGAAAACCCGGCCCAACCATGTTTCGCGGATCACAAGATTTCTCTGGATTTTCTTATCCAAAAGAGCAGGGGCCTTTACTCTCCAAAGTTCTCAGTTCTTCGCTTGGAACGAGTCCTGTTTCTCAGCCGTTTGGCGTCTTTCTATTTGAGGGACGGGGTTGGGGTCATGGAGTGGGAATGTCCCAATGGGGAGCATATCATATGGCCCAAATGGGGTATAATTATCAACAAATATTAACGTACTATTATCACAATACGATCATTTCCGAATGATTATTATACGGAAATGACCTCGAATCGGGTCAAGCTTTGTGCCCGTTAGATTAAATTGTGTGATTTAAAAAGGAGAATGAAGGATTGAACGTTTCGGATTTTGATTTTAATTTACCGGAAACGTTAATTGCGCAACATCCTGTAGAGCCTCGGGATGCTTCCCGTTTGATGGTAGTCAATCGAGACAGTGAAGGGATTGAACATCATACGTTTCGGGATCTTGTGTCCCTTTTGAAAACGGGCGATGTACTTGTGCTAAATAACACCCGCGTTATTCCCGCGCGTTTGATAGGGGAAAAAGAGGGCACTGAGGCCAAAATCGAAGTCCTACTTCTAAGAAGGCTTGAACTTGATGTTTGGGAAGCCTTGGTTAAACCAGGAAAACGCCTTAAGGTGGGGCAGAAGGTTCGCTTCGGTAATGGACTATTGATAGCAGAACTTCAGGATATTTTAGCAAATGGAAACCGTAGGATTCAATTTACGTACTCAGGAGTTTTTGAGGGGATTTTAGACCAGCTGGGGGAGATGCCCCTTCCACCGTATATTACAGCTCAATTGGAAAACCAAGAACGGTATCAGACAGTGTACTCAAAGGAGCGAGGGTCCGTGGCCGCCCCTACGGCAGGACTGCATTTCACACCTGAACTTTTGAGTAGACTACAGGAAAAGGGCATAGAAATTGTGGAGATCCTTCTTCATGTAGGTTTAGGTACCTTTCGTCCCGTTAAAGTAGACGATATTCGTGAACACACTATGCATTCGGAGTATTACCGTGTGGATACGGAGGCAGCAGAACGAATTAATCGAGCAAAACTAGAGGGACGTCGAGTCATCGCAGTGGGGACAACAGCGGCTCGTACCTTGGAATCTGTCGGTAATAAAGGAAGGGTGGTACCTGGTGAAGGATGGACGGATATTTTCATCTACCCAGGCTATTCTTTTCAGGTTGTGGATGCCCTCTTGACGAATTTTCACTTTCCAAAGTCAACACTGGTCATGCTAGTTAGTGCTTTGGCGGGGCGTGAACTCATTTTAAAAGCCTATGAAGTGGCTGTTTTAGAACGATATCGGTTCTATAGTTTTGGAGATGCTATGCTCATCGTCTAATCATAATAAATCACTAAAGTTATTTATAGAAAGAAGTGAAGGGTTTGACCGCGGTTCATTTGGAAATACTTAAAGAAGATTCCCGGACTAGGGCACGCTTAGGGAAATTACATACTCCACACGGTATAATGGATACGCCGGTGTTCATGCCAGTTGGGACGCAAGGGACTGTAAAAACAATAACCCCAGAGGAGATCAAGGAGCTCGGAGCAGGTATGATCTTGAGTAACACCTATCATCTCTTTTTGCGTCCTGGGCAGGAGTTAATTCGGGAAGCGGGTGGCCTTCATCGTTTTATGAACTGGGATGGAGCCATTTTGACAGACAGTGGTGGCTTCCAAGTGTTTAGCTTGGGAGATCTGCGAAAAATCAAGGAAGAAGGCGTAGAATTCAGATCGCACATTGACGGCTCACGCCAATTTTTAAGTCCGGAAATTGCAACTCAAGTTCAGATGGCTCTGGGGTCTGACGTTGTGATGGCGTTTGATGAGTGTGCACCGTATCCCTGCACTCATGAGTATGCCAAAGATTCTTTGGAACGGACTACACGTTGGCTTAAACGATGTAAGGAAACGTTGACGACAACGGACACTCAAGCCTTATTTGGGATTGTACAGGGAGGCATGTATGAAGACCTTCGCCGTCAAAGTGCCGCTGAAATTATCGAATTGGATTTACCTGGCTATGCTATAGGGGGATTAAGTGTCGGGGAACCAAAGGAAATGATGTATGATGTTTTAGATTATACGGTCCCCTTACTACCTAAAGAAAAACCTCGTTATCTGATGGGAGTTGGTTCTCCTGATGCCATCATCGAAGGGGTTATGCGGGGGATTGACATGTTCGATTGTGTTCTTCCAACTAGAATTGCGCGGAATGGAACCGCGATGACTCGCTACGGAAAAGTAATTGTTCGCAATGCGGGAGTCGCTCATGATTTTGGACCGATCGATCCCACCTGCGACTGCTATACGTGCCGGAATTATTCTCGAGCCTATGTGCGGCATTTAATCAAAGCAGACGAGATCTTAGGTCTTCGATTAATGACCATTCATAATTTGCGTTATCTTCAGAACTTAATGCGTGAAATTAGGGAGGCAATTAAGGAAGATCGTTTGCCTGAGTACCGTCAAACATGTTTTGCAGATTATGGCTACGAGCAGAACTAGTCTGGGTCTGCAAGGTTTTCTCTCAATAAGAGAAGGATTTTGCCATGATATGGGGAATAGTTTAGAGATGAAATAAAGGAGGATCTTAATATGACTCAATCGACAATGTCTTTAGTCCTGTACTTTGTGGTCTTTTTTGGTATTATGTATTTTCTCATGATTCGTCCTCAACAAAAACAGGCCAAACAACGTCAGACGTTGCTCAGTAGTCTCCATGTCAAGGATCGGGTAATTACTGCCGGAGGAATTTATGGTAAAATCATGAAAGTGAAGGACAATTCCGTTATTCTGCAAATTGCAGATAAAGTAGAGATTGAAGTCGCCAAATCCGGAATTACAAGCGTGGAAAATCGCGATATCAATGCCGAAAAGGACAAAAAGAACGACAAGAATGATAAAGGAATAAAGCTTGCTAAAGAAGAAACTGACGTTAAATCGGAGTCTTAAACTAGGGGCTATGTGATAGATTAAGTTTTAATCTAGGCTCTTAGTGGATCAAGCGGATACATAACGGATATGTAAGGGCATTCTTAAAAGCAAGTGGTAATCCACTTGCTTTTAAGCTTAATGTGAGACGAAAGAAACACTGGGGGTGAACAACTGTTCCTCATCTTTGAGCTAGCACATCTTTATGGGTTTTCCACCAGTAATTATCGGGAGCGACTGTTTTTGCTGTATGTTTTCCAATTGGCCTTTTCCAGTCAAGAGAAACGTCCGGATTTATATAAGATCATTATAGAATGGGAGAGAAACAGAGAGAATTGGCCAACAGAGGAAGGGTATTTACAGCAAGTTGATTGGGATCAGTTTCAACGTGAATATCGGGATGCTATTGATTTTCGAAAGACACTTTAGCTAATACCGGGTTTGGGTACGGTTGTGGGTGCATGGGCAAATTACGGACTTGTGGATGATTTAGGGACAGTCGGAATGAATTGCTATCGATTACGAATTGCAGGAGGGGATTGTTTTGACAAAGGTCACTCTGCAAGATATTAAAGCAGATACTTATGTTCAAGGGCTAATTGATGCCGGAAACCGACATCTGGCAGCAATTGGGTATACAGAACATGGGCTCAGGCATGTGGGTCTGGTTTCCCATATTGCCTCGAATATTCTGGAGAAGATGGAACATCCTGAAAGGGAGTGCGAACTAGCAGCTATTGCAGGTTACTTACATGACATAGGGAACGCTGTTAACCGCGTTTCTCATGCTCAGACAGGAGCGATTCTCGCTGCTGGAATTTTGGAACGGCATGCTATGATACCAGAAGAAATTGCAAGCATCATTGGTGCGATTGGAAACCATGATGAGATGGATGGGAACCCGGTCAATAACATATCTGCCGCCTTGATCCTTGCAGATAAATCGGATGTGCATCGTTCTCGTGTCCGAAATTCCGACCTTGCGACGTTCGACATACATGACCGGGTTAACTATGCCGTTAAACGTTCCTTTCTGCGTGTTTATCCGAAGGAACGCATTGCTTTGGAACTCACAATTGATACCGAAATTTGCCCTGTAATGGAGTACTTTGAGATATTTCTGGCGCGGATGCTTTTATGCCGCAAGGCAGCCCAATTTCTGCTTACTAAATTTGAATTGAAGATCAATGAGGTCAAGCTGCTCTAATTCCATTGTTTTCCCTCGGATTGACATTGCAATCCTTAAAGTTTTATAATGATTGTTGGCATGGGCAAGTCCCAGCATATTGAAAGGGAGGAAAGCAGATGAGACGGGGAAACATCATCAAACTGGTAACGCTTGTGATACTTGTAGCTGTAGCTGTAGCGTTATCGATTAAACCCCTCGTGGATCCCGCGAAGGGCATCCCGTTGGGGCTTGACCTACGCGGTGGAGTGCATTTGGTGCTACAGGCCGAGCCTGATAAGAATGGCACTCCAATTACAAGAGATGATATGGACAAAGCTAAAGCGATTATTTCTAAGCGGGTTAATGATCTGGGAGTGTCTGAACCCATAGTGCAAGCAGATTATGATAAGAAACGGATGGTCATTGATTTAGCGGGTGTCACCGACCCTGATAAAGCAGTGGATATTCTAAAGACAACTGCCAAGTTAACGTTCAGGGATCCGCAAGGTAATGTTGTGCTCCAGGGAGATGAATTGAAGGATGCCAAGGGAGGGCAAGGCCAAAATCAAGGATTTGTCGTTAACTTAACATTTTCGGCTGACGGCGCCAAAAAATTCGGTGATTTAACGACCAAATTTATTGGTCAAAGAATTGGAGTTTATCTCGATGACAAACTCTTGACAAATCCAACGGTTAATACCCCGATTCTCAACGGACAAGCGGAGATCACCGGATACGCGACTCTAGAGGAAGCAGCAAGTAATGCCGTTCTCATGCGTTCGGGATCGTTACCCGTGAGCATGAGCATCTCTGAGAAACGTCAGGTGGGTGCATCGTTGGGGATTGACTCTTTACACAAAAGCATTCAGGCCGGAATTTACGGTCTCATCTTTATATTTCTCTTTATGCTTGTTTTTTACCATTTACCTGGGGTTGTGGCTGATTTCTCATTGGTCGTATACTCCCTTGTTGTGCTTTGGGTTTTCTGGATGTTCCGAGTCGTACTCACACTTCCGGGCATCGCTGGTTTTATTCTTTCCATTGGGATGGCCGTGGACTTTAATATTATTATTTATGAACGGGTTAAAGAGGAAATTCGTGCTGGAAAATCGTTGCGGGCTGGGGTAGAATCTGGGTTTAGCCGAGCCTTTATTACAGTTATCGATGCCCACGTGACGACGTTCATTGCTGCGATGACTCTTTACTTCTTTGGAACTGGTTCCATTAGAGGATTTGCGCTGACGTTAGGTGTGGGGATTGTTGCTAGCTTGTTCACCGCGATTACGTTTACTCGGCTCGTGTTACGATTGACTGTGGGAATTAACCCAAAAATGAAGACAACATGGTTTGGCGTTAGGAGGGATGTATAATGGAAAAAACCGGGCATCCAGCGACTTACGTTGAAGTGCAAAAATTACACCCACTTTATTTTAATATTGTGAAGAAACGGTATTGGTGGTTTGCTATTTCGTTACTGATTATTATTCCGGGAATCATCTCCCTCTTCATGCAGGGCCTGAATTTAGGGATTGATTTCAAAGGTGGAACAATGCTTGACATGACCTTCAAGAAGGCAGTGACGCAAACTGCTATCACGGATACGATGAAATCAGTGGGGCTTGAAGGACCTGTGCAATTGTCTAATGGAAACACAACCGCGTTGATTCGAACTGCGGCACTTGAAGAAACAAAACGAAATGAATTACTGACAGCCTTGCAAACCAAGGTCGGAGAGTATGATAAAACGACTCTTAAAGAGGATAAAGTAGGTCCAGCGATGGGGCAAGAGCTAACCCGAAATGCATTTTATGCATTAATCATTGCCATGGGTTTGATGATTGCCTATATCACGATTCGTTTCCAGTTTGTCTTTGCAATCTCCGGGATTATCGCCCTATTGCACGATGTTTTAGTGGTCGTAGGTCTTTTCTCGCTGTTTAGATGGGAAATTGATTCGACGTTTGTGGCAGCAGTCTTGACCATCTTCGGCTACTCCATTAATGATACCGTCGTGATATTTGACCGGATTCGAGAAAATGAAGCCAAGATGAAGCGTGGAGATAGCTTTGAAGACATGGTGGATAAATCCGTTTGGCAAACCATGCGTCGCTCGATCAATACCGTCGTTACGGTACTAATCGCCCTATTTTCGGTGTATATCTTAGGTGGGGAATCAACTAAGGTATTTTCGTTGGCCATGTTGATAGGAGTATTCAGTGGAGCCTATTCTTCAATTTTTAATGCCAGCCAAATCCTTGTGGAAATCAAGACTCATCTGAAGCCGAAGCACCGTAAAGGCGGCAAGGTTGTTCGCACTTAATTTTTAAATAGACCTCATTAACTTAAAGAGATCTCGAGAATTATTCTTGAGGTCTCTTTTGGCGTTTTCAGAATCGTATAAATGGCTTTGGCTCACTTAATTATTGAAAGGAATGAATTATATGGTAAGATAGGGCTAAAAATAAGGTAATAGAGCATGAACAATTACCATAAATTGACAGACTTTCAAGCGTGAAGGAGTTTACGATGCTGAAGAAAATAGTTTCTCTTCTTATTATCTGCTTGCTTATCATGGGAGCCAGCGGTTGTACTGGGACAAAATCTCCAGAAAAAGTCCCAGAGGATTCTTTACCATCAATGTCATCACACCTTATATCTGAAAATCAATTTGCTGCAACGAATTCTGCAGATGAGACAAATCGTGTTTCGGCGAACAACACGCCCGGAACTTCAAACGTGTCAAGAGCCCAAGCGGTTCCCGTTTTGTATTATCATTCGGTCATGCAAGAAACTGGAAACGAAGTAAGAATGCCTCCGGACCAGTTCGATGCTCAGATGGCTTACCTGCTGGCACAGGGGTATCAATGTATTACCTTAGATCAGTTATACCAGACCTCTGCTCAGGAAGATATTCTTCCAGCAAAACCTTTTGTAATCACCTTTGATGACGGTTACTTAGATAATTATACGATTGCTTATCCTATCTTGAAAAAATACGGGTTTACTGCAACAATTTTTATGGTTTCGAGTTATATAAATGGAGAGGGATTTATGTCCTGGTCTCAACTCAGAGAACTAGATTCCAATGGATGGAAAATTGAAGGCCATACAGTTAATCATCCATATTTGTCAAAACTGGACGCCGTTACAATGTTAAACGAACTTAAAAGTTCTAAGGATTTCTTAGAAAAGGGTCTAGGTCATACGGTTAATTTTTTCGCCTACCCCTACGGAGACGTCAATGATCGTGTTGCCCTGGCGGTTAAAAACTCAGGGTATGTGATGGCTTTTACCACAGAAAGAGGATGGGCCGATCCAAGAGCAAATGCATGGCATCTACAACGTGTATATTGCTTTGCCTCTATGGGTCTGAATGAATTTTCACGACGCATTCAGAACTCAAACTACTAGAATTCACCTGATTGCTCTCTGAATTAATTCGGAGAGTTTTCTATTGTCCAATATGGTTCACTCATTTTAATCCTCCGCTAGTTATAGCGAGGAGATCTAGTTCAGGAAAAGTGCTATTTCTAGCGGAAAATAGTTTATGGTAAAATTTAACATTTATAGAGATTTAACATATCTTAAAGTGAGCCCAGAAAAATACAGAGTTTTGATAAATAGGAGGTTGTTTGATATGGCATATGGCGTAGGTGTGGACGGTGTTGAAGGCGTTGGATGTAAAAACTTTTTACCTGGAATTGCAGTTGTGGTTGTGATTATCCTACTGTTAATCGCAATGGGAATAGTGTTCTAAACCAAATAAGAGTAACAATTTTGATAAACTAAAGGTTTATGAAGGGAGGGCATTTCATGTACGGATACGGAGCAGGGTGTGGTATGCCAGTAGGTGTAGGTCGTGGCGTGGGAGTTGGCATTATTGTTATCGCAATTTTAATCTTAATTGCCTTGGGAGTTATATTTTAACCTCGAAACAGCGAAAAACTAAAAAGATTAAAGGGGGTTAAAACAATGTTTGGAGCAGGCGGAACCGGAGTTGGTGCAGGGATTGCTGTGGTTGTCGTGATTATTCTTTTGCTCATCGCAATGGGAATCGTATTCTAACTTGGAAACAGGTTATACAGTAATTGGAGGTGATCTTATGTACGGGTACGGTGCAGGCATGGGTGTCGGTGGATGTGCAGGAATCGGAATTATTGCTGTTGCAGTTTTGATTCTAATCGCCTTGGGAGTAATATTCTAAAATAGTTGGCAAAGTAACTTCTGAGGATCCCATGTAATGGGATCCTCTTTACGTACTTGGTGCTAAATAGACAAACAGTACTATTGCAAAAAAGAACTCAGATTAGCTCGAAAATATAATGGAAAATATTAACATATATAAATCTCCTGAATATCTTAAAGTAAGCCCAAAGAAATACAGAACATGGAAACAGGAGGTTGTTTGATATGGCATATGGCGTAGGTGTGGACGGTGTCGAAGGCGTTGGATGCGGATGCAAGCAAAATTTCTTACCAGGAATTGCAGTCGTAGTTGTAATAATTCTTCTGTTAATCGCAATGGGAATAGTATTCTAAACATTTACGATTCTTATATTTGAGAAATAAGGAGGGTATACCATGTACGGTTATGGAGTAGGTTGTGGTGCACCAGTAGGTATAGGCCGTGGCGTAGGAGTTGGCATCATTGCCATCGCAATTCTGATTTTAATTGCTCTTGGAGTTATCTTCTAAACAAAATAAGTCAGAAAATAGACTAAAAGATTAAAGGGGGTCAAAATAATGTTTGGAGCATGTAGAACTGGTGTTGGTGCAGGTATCGCAGTGGTTGTTGTGATTATTCTTTTGCTTATCGCAATGGGAATCGTATTCTAACTTGAAACCATGATTATGGAATTACGGGGGTGATTTTATGTACGGTTATGGTGTAGGCATGGGCGTTGGTGGATGTGCAGGTGTAGGGATTATTGCTATTGCAGTATTGATTCTGATTGCCTTAGGGGTAATCTTCTAAAAGAAAACCAAAATTCATCTTGTTGAGGATCCCTAAATTAGGGATCCTTTTAACGTTTTGAGTTTATTAGTGTCATTTTGCTTTGCAGGATACAGTGTGATGTAGTTGCTTAAAAATATCCGATTTCATTTGTGTGGTATCGATTACCAAGTAAAAGATTTAAGGCCGTGCGCTTAAACGAAAAAGGGTGCTGGCATTATGAATCCAGCGCCCCTTTTTGGCAGTGCTATTGAAATAAAAGCCAATATCTTAGAATGGTGATCATAAGAAAAATCACGTTTATTGAGGATCAGATTTAAAGCCGTAAAGGCCTACCACCACCAGCGACGAAAGCCCCACCATGGGCCAAATCCAAAACCGCCGAAGCCCCCCCACCAAGGAAGACCCCAACCAAAACGACCCCACCACATAGACAAAACCTCCTTAAATTATCATCTTTGCTAACACATAGGTCTGTAGCTGTGTGATTTCTGCTACCTAATATAGAATATGAACGCTAAAGGATAGATGTTCTATAATTAGAAAATAATGGGTTTTTTATTTATGCGCGAAGAAAGCAATCTTCAAAAAGGTTAGATTATAGATTATTGGGCTATAATAGCAGAAAAGTATGGGTAGGGGAGAGAGGTTGCTTGGGATTCATTCAATTAGTATTACTGGAGGGACTGCTCCTTCTTTCAGCAGGCATGATTTTCTTCGGCGGGATTCGGGGAACAGTTGCAGCAACTGTTGCTTTGAGCGGAATTAACTTATTAGTTCATGATCCGGTTCAGTTTTGGCGCTGGGAAATCCCCCTTCTGCTTGGAGGCGTGGTAGGAATGTCACTATTACTTATAGTCGGTAGAATTGCCAATAGGGGTAAAGTGGTGAGTGGTTTGGTCGGAGGGGTGATCAGTTTAGTTCTTTTTGGTGCCTTTTTCACACCCATCATAGCCATTATCTTATGGGGTTTGGTATTCGGAACAGGTATTATCCCTAGATACAAACGAAGTGAGGTTTTGTGGAGCTTTGCCCCGACAATTTCACGGTTGATCTTGGGCCTTGGATGGATTATTTACGGAAATTTCTTAACTTTATAGCCAAAGCAAAATAAATCTTGCTTTCAGGTGCAGTATTTGGTATCTTATACATAAACTATCATTGTCAGGCAGTATGGCTGGGCTTCAGAACATGGGGCAGCGGAGGAATCCGCGGGACTTCCTTTTATTAGAGGAGTCCTATTTTTGTGTACTTTAGCAACTAGTTTTATGGAAGGTGAGGAGAGTTGAATCGTGGATGAGAAGACGCAGGTGGCCTCATTATCCGTCATTTCAAATACGTTTTTGACCTTAGCGAAAGTCGTAATCGGGTTAGCCAATGGTTCGGTGAGTATACTGTCCGAGGGAATCCATTCCGGTATTGACTTGGTGGCATCCTTTATTGCACTTTTTGCGGTGAGAGAGTCAGGAAAACCAGCAGATACGCGCCATGCTTACGGACATGGAAAAATAGAAAATGTTTCAGGCACAATTGAGGCTGTTTTGATATTTGTCGCCGCTATTATGATTATCTTTGAAGCAATTCAGAAGGTTTATAATATTATTGAGGGAGAGGGAGGCCATGTCGGAGACCTAGGATTAGGCATGGTCATCATGGGAGTATCTGCAATCATGAACTTGATTGTTTCGACACGACTTATGAAGGTCGCGAAACTTACCGATTCTGTAGCACTCGAAGCCGATGCGTTACATTTAAGGACAGACGTATATACCTCATTGGGTGTTTTTAGCGGCCTTCTCTTGATTAAGCTGACGGGTTGGGCTATCTTAGATCCGATTATCGCGCTTGGTGTAGCCTTAATGATCCTCAAGGCCTCTTTTGACTTGACAAAGGAAGCTTTCTCGCCACTCGTTGATGTTAGCTTACCTGATGAGGAGCGTGAAATTATTGCCGAAGTCCTTCTAGTCCATGCGGATGAATTTGTCGAATTCCACAAACTTCGGACTCGTAAGGCTGGAGCGGAAAGGCATGTTGATTTACATCTCGTCGTTGCCAAGTACACTTCAGTTGTTGACGTTCATGAACTGTGCGACATGATTGAGCAGGAGATTAATGAGAAATTGCATGGAACCCATATTCTAATTCACGCCGAACCATGTAGTAGTAGGGATACGGCATGTCCAGCTGAGGAAGGCCTAGCTTCCTCGTGTCAGGGTTGTGAGATAAGGAATCCAAAACAAGAACCGTAAGATTTTCGAATTCCAAATAATAAACGTTGCTGCTGTTTTCGCTCTGTTTTATAATGAAGGTCTGGGAGGAGTATAAACATGAAAAAAACATGGTCAATTCAGCAGCCTTTTGAACGTACGTCAGCAACACTTTGCGACTCCCTGGGAATTTCTCCGGTCGTAGCGGATATTTTAGCTCAAAGGGGTTTTCGCCGACCTGAAGAGGCTATTGAATTTTTGCGCCCAACACTCTTGAATCTGTTCTCGCCCTTTTGTTTTCGAGATATGTTAAGTGCCGTTGATCGATTGTCCCTGGCCTTAGAGCAAAAAGAAAAGGTGCTTGTCTATGGTGATTATGATGTGGATGGTGTGACTAGTACTACTTTGCTATATAAAATCCTGACTGATCTGGGCTTTAAGGCTGTGGCCTATATTCCACATCGCCAAGATGAGGGGTATGGTTTACATTCTGAATCGATTGAACGTGCCGCTAAATCGGGTGTGAGTGTTCTTATTACGGTTGACTGTGGGATCACTGCGGTTTCCGAAGTGGATCTTGCCCGAACGCTAGGGATCGATGTCATTATCACAGATCACCATGAACCACCCGAGATTTTACCGAAGGCTTTCGCTATCGTAAATCCCAAAATGGAGGATTCAGGCTATCCCTTTCGTGATTTGGCTGGAGTTGGCGTAGCGTTTAAATTGGCCCAGGCCTTATTGCAATCTCTGGGAACTCGTGAAATGGGTATACACTCGGAAATAGAAATGTTAGATTTAGTTGCTTTAGGGACAATTGCGGATCTAGTCCCTTTAACAGGAGAAAACCGAATTTTTGTCCATTATGGACTTTTGCAAATGGAAAAAACTCGTCATACTGGATTAGAAGCTTTACTCGAGGAGTGCGGGTTAAGGCAAAAAACTCTTAAAGCCGGTCAAATTGGTTTTATGGTTGCGCCACGCATTAACGCTGCGGGACGAATGGACAGTGCTAAAGCTGGCTTAGAACTTCTTTTAACGGAGGATCCTGCACGAGCGAGTGAGCTTGCTCGCCTCTTGACTGAGGAAAATCTGTCGCGCCAAGAAACTGAGAAAGAAATTCTCGAGGAAGCAATTGCTTTAGTGGAGCGGGGACCCCTACCGAGGGTGCTTGTGCTTTCCTCAAATCACTGGCACCACGGGGTTATTGGGATTGTGGCTTCTCGTTTAGTAGAACGTTATTATCGTCCAGTATTTATGATTGCCGAGGATGGGGAAGAGGCCAAGGGCTCGGCACGTGGAATTTCTGGTTACCCTGTGTTAGAGCAGTTGACCACTCAAGCTCATCTTTTAACAAAGTTTGGGGGGCATAGCCAGGCTGCGGGATTCTCGCTCCTGACAGAAGATATCGAACGATTGAGAGCAGGTCTGAATGAGGAAGCGTTGGTTTTTGAGGAAAGCCTTTATCAAGAAGTCTTAAGAATTGATCGTCAAGTTTCCTTGGATACGATCACGGGAGATTTGCTCCGCGACCTCGAAAAAATGGCTCCGTTTGGCTTCGGAAACCCCGGGCCGATCCTTGCCTGCCGAGAGATTCCAGTGCATTCAGTTAGTGCGGTCGGCAAAGAACGAAGTCATCTTAAATTTCGGTTTGGTTCTCAGGGGGAAAAAGAAGGAATCGCTTTTCGACTAGGAGAACATTTGAATGAACTGAATCGAGAAAAAAGATTAGATGTTGCGTTCAGTTTAGATTGGAATACCTTTCGAGGGCGAGAGGATGTTCAATTAATGATCAAAGATATTCGAGCGGAAGCAGATTGGCGCGAGCAATCGTCTCTAATAGGGGATTGTTTAAATGCATATCGTGAGGTTGCGATTGCACAAGATGACGCAGAAGTCGAGTGGCTGGACTGGCGGAACTTAACTCGAGACGAGTGGCCTTTACCCAGAGCTAAAGAACGACTATGGGTTTGGGACACGACTGGGAGCGAGCCGACGCTTCGGCAATGTAACGATTTTAGTGATGACAGCCATACTCAAGAAGACCCTCTAGGTAAGCCTTCGAATCTGAAACAGGGTGAGGATGGGGATCTTGGTTTGATTCATGGCCTCCCGCTTACGGAAGAAGATTTTAGCGAAGGGGTAGAAAAACTACGACGATTAGGTATCAATCGCATAGCCCTTGCAGGATTTCAAAGCGTTAATGAGGAAAGGATTCGACTGCGGTGTGGATCTTTGACACGCGAAGAACTCATTAGAATCTATCGGGATTTGTTAGCCAAGGCAAAAGAAGGCAATCCTTTTCACTATCGGTTTAACCCGGAAATCTCGAGTAATGTTCGAGTGGCCTTTAAGATTTTCGAAGAATTAGGGCTCATCCGTTGTCAGGGGGGAACTGAAGAGATCTCGTTAGAGTGGGTTCCAGCCCAGAGCAAGTTAGATCTCGATTCTTCTTTACGCTATCGGTTCGCGAACGATTGGTTCAATAGGGCTAAGAAATTTCAGTATGGACTATTGAAAGCTAAGTTGGATAAAACTAGTACTAATTGGAATAGTTTATAGGAAGTGGGGATAAGATCATGGATTTTAGGGATCATATTCGCGTTATTTCTGACTTTCCCAAAGAGGGAATTTCGTATAAGGACATAACGACTTTGCTCAAAAACGGCGAAATGTATAGGGCTGCTATTGATGCGCTTGTCGAAAAGATTAAACCGTGGAAGCCCGACGTGATCGTCGGTCCAGAAGCCCGTGGTTTTTTATTCGGTGCCCCCGTTGCCTACGCCTTAGGAATTGGTTTTGTTCCCGTGCGAAAGCCTGGCAAGTTGCCTTCAAAAACTATTAATGAAACATACGCTTTAGAGTATGGGTTTGATACGTTAGAAGTCCATGCAGACGCTATTGCACCCGGTCAAAGAGTCGTTGTCGTTGATGATCTTTTGGCAACGGGTGGAACTATGCTCGCAACTGCAAATCTCATGAAAAAAGTTGGGGCAGACGTGATCGGAATGGGTTTTTTGATCGAGTTGTCATTCTTGAACGGAAGAGAAAAATTAGCCAATTATCCCGTTTTTTCCTTGGCCGAGTATTAGAATGCTGCAAGCTTGTTCGGGCAAATGATCGATAGAGCGTTATATCGCTGATGAGAGGAGTTCGCCAATGTCCTTCGCGGAATTAAGGATAAAACTGCAAAAGACATCTACACCGTCACGGCTAGCCATTGTGGACAAGGCCTATCAATTCGCTGAAGTTGCCCATCGTAACCAACTTCGCAACTCCGGGGAGGACTATATTCTTCATCCTCTAGAAGTTGCGCAGATTTTGGTTGAACTGGAAATGGATGAAGCAACCATTGCGGCCGCTCTGCTCCACGATGTTGTGGAAGATACGGCGTTTACCATTGCGGTTATTGAGAAGGAATTTGGGCCAGAAGTGGCTTTGCTGGTCGATGGGGTGACCAAGCTCGGACGGATCGAGTACAAGAGTAAGATGGAGCAGCAAGTGGAGAATTTGCGCAAGATGTTCTTGGCTATGGCTAAGGACATCCGTGTAATTCTTATTAAACTTGCTGATCGCCTCCATAATATGCGAACTTTGAAATATCATTCAGTCGAAAAACAAAAAGAAATTGCCAAGGAAACCCTTGAGATCTTTGCACCTCTAGCGAACCGTCTTGGGATTTTTCGGATCAAATGGGAGTTGGAAGATCTTTCGTTTCGGTATCTTAAGCCTCAGGAATACTATGATTTAGTGGAAAGAATTGCTCTGAAACGTCGGGAACGAGAAGCCTATATCAAAGAAGTCATCGTGCAAATGCGCGAACGATTGGATGAAGTAGAAATCTATGCGGATATTGCGGGCCGTCCTAAACATTTTTACAGTATTTATCGTAAAATGATCACTCAGCACAAAGAACTGAGTGAAATTTATGATCTGATTGCGATTCGAGTGGTTGTCGAATCTGTGAATGATTGTTATGGGGCACTGGGAATTATCCACACTTTATGGAAGCCGATACCGGGGCGTTTTAAAGATTATATCGCCATGCCTAAGCCCAATATGTATCAATCTCTACATACTACTTTGATCGGAGCTCACGGAGAACCCTTTGAGATACAGATTCGGACTTGCGAAATGCATCGTACATCAGAATATGGTATTGCGGCACATTGGAAGTACAAAGAAGGCGGTCATAAAGAAAGCACCAACAAAGAAAACGGTAACAAGGTAGAGAGCGTAAACTTTGAGCAAAAGCTTTCTTGGTTGCGTCAATTGTTGGAATGGCAACATGATTCCCGGGATGCCGGAGAGTTTATGGAATCTTTAAAGATCGACTTATTTGCGGATACAGTTTTTGTATTTACCCCCAAAGGGGATGTCGTAGAATTACCGGCAGATTCATGTCCGATTGATTTTGCCTACCGGGTTCATACCGATGTAGGACACCGCTGTATCGGCGCAAAGATTAATGGACGGATCGTTCCGCTTGAGACAAAACTAGTTAATGGGGATATTATCGAAATTTTGACGTCCAAGCAAGGTGGCGCACCTAGCCGGGATTGGTTAGCTTTTGTTAAAACTTCGCAAGCTAAGAGTAGGATTCGCCAATGGTTCAAGAAGGAGCAACGAGAGGATAACATCGTCCGTGGACGTGAAAGTTTGGAACGCGAGGTTCGTAAACTTGGTCTTGACCCTGCCAGCGTCCTCAAACCGGAAAGTCTCTTTGCGATCGGCAAGAGTCACAACTTCGTAGGGCTTGATGATTTGTATGCCGCCATAGGGGATGGTGTACTGACTGCCAATAAAGTCCTCATGCGCTTACGTGAGGATTTATCGAAAGATGAACGTGAAAAGCTGCAACTTGCCGCACTGCAACAAACGGAAGGGAAAACACCAACATCGAGCGCATATGGCAAAGCCTCCCACGGGGTACAGGTTAAAGGCGTTGATAATGTATTGATCCGTTTTGCACAGTGCTGTAATCCACTTCCGGGAGATGCGATTATTGGCTATATTACCCGTGGCCGTGGAGTTTCCATTCATCGCGGGGATTGTGTCAATCTCATCAGTCACTCTCAAGAAGAACGTGAGCGGGTCGTGGAGGTCAAGTGGGCAGAACAGATGGATTCCACTTATCATGTGGATATTCAAATTTACGGAGTGGACAAGCCGCGTTTGGTTACCGAGGTCATGAATACGGTTTTGGATACACGTACACATATTTTAGGTATTAATGCTCGGGTGGGAAAAGATAGTATTGCACATATACAATTGCGTATCGAGATACGAAACCTGGAACAACTCAAAATGGTGATGAATAAAATTCGTAAGGTCAAGGATATAACAGAGGTCAAGCGGATTCACTCAGGAGGAAGTTGATATGCGCAGTGTTGTCCAGCGCGTTAAACGCGCATCGGTGACTGTTAATGGAGAAACTGTGGGGAACATATCCGCCGGACTCTTGGTCCTGTTGGCTGTTGGGCAGAAGGATGAAGTTGACGATATAACCTGGATGGTTGATAAACTCGTAGGTTTGCGTGTCTTTGAAGATGAAGGGGGAAAAATGAACTGTTCTGTCTTAGATGTAGGCGGAGAAATCCTCTTGGTTTCTCAGTTTACCCTCTATGGTGATTGCCGAAAGGGAAAACGACCTAGCTTTTCGACCGCCGCATCTCCTGAACTGGCTAAGGGCATGTTTGATCGTTGTGTGGAAACGATTCGTAGCCGTGGCCTGAGGGTGGAAACTGGGGTCTTTCAAGCGGAGATGGACGTTGAGTTGATTAACGATGGGCCTGTCACGTTACTCTTGGACAGTGAGAAAAAATTCTAAGGGGGGGTATTGTTCGTGATTGAGGGGCGAGCTATGGGCGCAATGGCGGCAAATTGTTACTTGTACGCCTGTATGGAGACTAAAAAGGCAGTAGTTATCGATCCTGGAGCTGACGGGAAAAGGATTTATCGCTGGATTTTGGAGAAGGGTCTCAAAGTAGATTACATTCTGTTGACCCATGGACATGTGGATCATATCGGTGCGGTGGATGAACTCAGAGGCCTCATAGAGAATGTTACAGTAGGGATTCATGCGGGTGATGCGGGGATGCTTACAGATGGCAAGAAGAACCTTTCAAGTTATTTTGGTCCAGGTCTCGCCCTTGAAAAAGCAGACTTTCTACTACAAGATGGGCAAGAACTAACCGTCGGAAAAGAAGTTATGAAAGTAATTTCTACGCCTGGACACTCTCCAGGAGGCGTGTGTTTTTTGAGTTCTGAAGGGTTGTTTAGCGGGGATACGCTTTTTGCCGGGTCGATTGGCCGCACCGATTTTCCAGGAGGATCTATGGAACAACTTCTTGAGGGAGTCAAGAAAAAGCTTCTAATCCTTCCTGAGGATACCCGGGTTTTCCCTGGGCATGGAGAAGAGACTAGCATTGGAGAAGAGAAGCGAGATAATCCTTTCTTGGTATAAAGATATATGAGTAAGCTAAAACCCTATATTATGACACTCGTCTTCAAGACCTCAGAACAGTTGACAAATGATGATTAACTTTGATAGAATAGTAGCTAAACATAAAAAGATATCTAAATACCCACAACATCTTTTGGAAAAATTCCGCGTTACTCTTTCTTCAGGGAGGGCTAGCAAGACTGGAACTAGCCTGTGAGACTCTCGGTTGGACACTCTAAAAGGGGTATTTTGTTACGGATGGTCTCGTTAACGACTGGAAAGTGGGCGGAAATAATTCCGTCAATTAGGGTGGCACCACGAGAAGTTCTCGTCCCTTGCGCAAAGCAAGGAACGAGAACTTTTTTTAACGAAGTGAAAAAACACTTCTGGAGACATAAGGAAGCTGGTCAAGCTTGCTTGGAGTAACATTAATGGATCAAGGAGGAATTTACTATGGGAATTCAGCGGCCAAAAGGGACTCAGGATCTTTTGCCGGGTACGGTGGAACAATGGCAATATCTCGAAGAAACAATTCGCTCAGTTTGCCGCGAATTTGGGTATGATGAAATTCGGACACCGATGTTCGAAGCGACCGAACTTTTTCAGCGGGGGGTTGGACAAACGACTGATATTGTCCAGAAGGAAATGTATACCTTCTTGGACAAAGGGGATCGTTCGATGACTTTGCGTCCGGAAATGACGGCTTCCGTTTGCCGTGCTTATGTTGAGGACAAGCTTTTTGGACAACCCCAACCAGTTAAGCTCTACTATATGGGCCCTATGTTTCGCTATGAACGACCACAAAGTGGACGTTTTCGTCAGTTTCATCAATTCGGAGTTGAAGTGTTAGGTGCTGAACAACCGCTTGTTGATGCAGAGGTGATCAGCTTAGTCTGGAATTTATTCCAACGTCTCGGACTGAGTGGACTTGAAGTCCATGTTAACTCGGTCGGCTGTCCGATTTGTCGAGCGAAACATCGTGAACAACTCCAGGAATTTCTGGCCACGCGGCGTAATGAACTTTGTAAGGATTGTCAAGATCGTTATGAACGCAATCCCTTACGTATTCTCGATTGCAAGAATCCGTCCTGTCAAACACTTACTGCAGGAGCTCCGACAACAAAGGATACTCTTTGTGAGGAGTGTAGTACCCACTTTGAGAGAGTTCTTGCTTTATTAGGTGTAGCAGGAGTGGCCTATCGAGTTAATCCGCGCTTGGTTCGAGGACTTGATTATTACACAAAAACTGCTTTTGAAGTTATGGTGGAAGAAATCGGAGCTCAAAGTGCCATTTGTGGAGGGGGTCGGTATGACAAGCTGGTCGAAGAAATCGGTGGATCACCAACCCCAGGTATCGGATTTGCCATGGGAATCGAGCGCGTCTTAACAGCACTTCAAGTTCAAAACAAACTTCCTGAAGAAAAACCCAGGTTGTTCGCTATGCTGATTGCCCTAGGCGAGAAGGCACAGAACGAGGGTTTTGCGTTACTAAGTGCCTTAAGAACTCAGGGTATCTCTGTGAGTATGGATCTGCAGGGGCGTAATTTAAAAGCTCAACTTAAAGCCGCTAATCGCCAAGGAGCTCACTATGCCCTCATTCTTGGGGAAGAAGAGCTGGAGAAAAACGTGATCCTTATTCGAGATCTAACGTTAGGGGAACAAAGTGAGATTCCACTGGTGGACGCGGTCGAGGAAATAAACAAGAATTATCAGAGAGGTGTTTAGCATGACGATGTTTTCAGAGCGTGTTGAAAATGAAGAATTAGGGTTAGGAAAAGTAGGAGAAGTCGTTCGTTTGCTGGGATGGGTTCAGCGCCGTCGTGACCATGGAGGACTGATTTTTGTCGATCTGCGGGATCGTTCGGGTATTGTTCAAGTTGTCTTTGACCCAGAGAAGATGGGCGATGGTTTTGTTCTTGCGGAAAGCCTTCGTTCTGAGTTTGTAGTCTCTATCCAAGGCCTCGTGATCGCCCGACCAGAGGGGATGATCAATCCGAACTTAGCGACGGGAGAAATCGAGATCGTGGCAAGGTCCTTGGAGATATTAAACGGAGCTAAAACTCCTCCTTACTATCTTGTCGATAATGTCGATGTGGATGAAACAGTGCGATTAAAATACCGCTATCTGGATTTGCGTCGCCCAGAGATGCAGGCTGTGTTCAAAATCCGACATCAAGTCATGCAGATTATGCGGAATTACTTTGACAGTCGGGGCTTTTATGAAATCGAAACCCCGATGCTCACTAAATCTACCCCGGAAGGGGCTCGAGACTACCTTGTTCCAAGTCGTGTTCGCCCCGGGGAATTTTATGCATTACCCCAATCACCCCAAATATATAAGCAACTCCTCATGGTAGGAGGTATGGAAAAGTATTTCCAAATCGCTCGCTGTTTCCGAGACGAAGATCTAAGAGCGGATCGCCAGCCGGAGTTCACACAGCTTGATGTTGAGATGTCCTTTGTTGAGGTGGAAGATATTCTTCCTATGATGGAACAATTGATGGTGCGGATTTTCTCCGATACTATTGGAAAATCTATAAAGACGCCTTTCCTTCGTTTAACCTATAAGGAAGCCATGGAACGTTTTGGGTCCGATAAACCGGATACACGCTTCGGAATGGAACTCATCGATGTGGGGGACCTTGTGGGCAAGGCTGGATTTAAGGTGTTTGCTAATGCAGTGGCTAACGGCGGGAGTGTGAAATGCATTTGTGCCAAAGGATGCGCAGGGTTACCACGTCGCGAGATTGATGACTTAGGCAAGTTCGTGAGTACTTATCGAGCGAAGGGCTTGGCTTGGATTGTTTTGGCCGAGGAAGGGATAAAATCTCCTATTGCCAAATTCTTCACAGAAGAGGAAATGAAGGCCTTAATTGAACGTATGGCTGCTGAGACAGGAGATATTTTGTTCTTCGTCGCTGATACCTACCCCATTGTCTGCGATGCACTGGGACATCTTCGTTTGGAGTTGGGTAAACGATTAGGACTGATTCAGGAAGATGCACTTAATTTCTTATGGGTTACGGAATTCCCACTTTTAGAATATGATGAGGAACAACAACGGCATATCGCTATACACCATCCATTCACAGCACCCATGGATGAAGATCTTCAACTTTTGGAGACCGAACCGCTTAAAGTTCGGGCCAAAGCTTACGACATGGTACTTAATGGAACCGAACTTGGAGGCGGAAGTATACGGATTCATCGACGAGGAGTTCAGGAACGGTTATTTAGCTTGCTGGGATTCACTGAGGAAGAGGCGGTAGCGAAGTTCGGTTTTCTCCTGGAAGCTTTTGAATACGGTACACCACCTCATGGTGGAGTTGCTTTTGGGCTTGACCGGATGATTATGCTTTTATCAGGAAAGGATAATATACGAGACGTGATTGCCTTCCCAAAAACACAAAGCGCGTCAGATTTAATGGCACAGGCTCCTTCGACAGTAGCAGATAAACAATTAAAGGAATTGCATATTAAGACGGATTTAGGAGAGTCGGTGTCTTAGCCGACTTGCCTCGCCATTCGTTTAAGTGCAGCAGGCTATGGAATTTTTGATATGTCCTTACTTGGTGAGTTGGGTATTATTATTTTTGGTTCATCTCGAAGGGGAGTTGACAGAGGAGAGGGTATTGGCTATAATAGCATTGTATCTACCCCCTCGGGGTATCGGAGGAAGCATAAGATGATGAATTCGACCCCATATTTGGAATCCAAAGAGGATCTCATTCGCAGGCTGAAAAAGATTGAAGGCCAAGTCAAAGGGATTCAACGTATGGTGGAAAATGACAAGTATTGTGTTGACGTGTTAATTCAAGTGGCCGCAGTTCGTGCCGCGATTAACAGAGTTGGTACCATTGTCTTTGAACACCATTCACGTGGATGTATGCGAAACGCTGTTGAAAGCAAGGATCACGAAGCCGCGATTGAAGAACTTATCGGAGTGCTTACTAAATTCATTAAATAAGTTAGTTAGGGAGGAATAGTTATGGCAGGTGCAAATGTTAAAACCTTTACTACTGAGAACTTTGAGTCAGATGTTTTGAAGTCTGAAAAAGCAGTTTTGGTGGATTTTTGGGCTCCTTGGTGTAGTCCATGCCGCATGGTTGCTCCGATTGTAGAAGAACTTGCGGATGAATATGTTGGCAGAATTGTTATTGGAAAAGTCAATGTAGACGAGAATGGCCCAATTGCCGGTCAATATGGGGTCATGAGTATTCCAACACTCGGTATTTTCAAAGGGGGCAAGATGGTTGACAAAATCGTTGGCTTCCGTGGAAAAGCTGATCTTGTCAAAATGCTTGACGCACAGATCTAAGTTTTATCTGGGCTTATCTAGCTCTTTCGTATAGCTCTTAATAAATACAGACAGAAGCGATGCCCCTTAAACTGGGCATCGCTTTCTTAATTAACTAGTTTTAATTTCCTGGGAGTTCACAAGTATCCTGCCTTTGGGAGTATTTAACTTAGAAGATTGATAAGAAGGGGAGTAGGGCAAATGGAGCATTTCTACAAAAGGTTCGATTTTCGTAGTGACACGGTGACCGTGCCGACTCAGGTGATGCGCGAAGCGATGTACAAGGCTGAAGTGGGGGATGATGTCTTAGGAGAGGATCCGACCATTCAACGATTGGAACGCTTAGCGGCTGATAAAGTGGGCAAAGAAGCTGCACTTTTTGTGACGAGTGGGACGCAGGGGAACCTTGTCGCGGTTCTAACCCATACTAAACGCGGGGATGAAGTAATTCTGGAATCAGAGGCTCATATTTATTATTATGAAGTTGGTGGGATGGCTGCTTTAGGTGGTGTGATTCCTCGTCTCATCGAGGGAGAAGCTGGGATAATCACTCCAGAAGCTCTGAAAAAAGCGTTGCGGGGAGAAAATATCCATTTTCCTAGCGCTTCGTTGCTTTGCCTTGAAAACTCTCATAACCGAGCTGGAGGGGCGATTTGGACCCCCAATCAAGTAAAATCGGTTGCTGAGGTCGCCCAAGAACGAGGGCTTCATGTGCACGTAGATGGCGCTCGCTTGTTTAATGCGGCTATCGCTCAGAACTGTGAGGCTTCAGACCTGGTGGCTCCAGTTGATTCGGTGATGTTTTGCCTTTCCAAAGGACTAGGGGCACCGGTGGGGTCCATGCTTGCTGGAAGTGCAGAGTTTATTAATCGTGCAAGGAAAATGCGTAAAATGCTGGGCGGAGGGATGCGCCAAGCTGGGATTTTGGCTGCTGCTGGGATCGTAGCTTTGGAAAGCATGACTGAAAGATTAGGCGATGATCATTCGTTGGCCTTGAAAATTGGACAAGCACTTTCTGACATCCCGAATGTAAGTGTTGATTTGGAACGGTTAAAGACTAACATTGTACTAGCCGAGATCGATCCGGCTTGGGGTTCGGCTGAAGAACTTGTCCAGGCTTTAGAAGCCTCGGGAGAGATTTTAGCCGCGGATTTCGGACCGCAGACTGTCCGATTTGTAACTCATAAGGATGTTGGGGAACATGACGCTGCAAAGTTGATTGAGACAGTTAAGCAGATTATGGAAGGTTAACCTGAAATTTAAACGTTTTTTCGGTTTCTTTAGTGTTGTTAGGTTTTTTAAGGGATCGGTCTGACTCCTTTCCCATGTCAGAGGGGTTATAAAAAGTTTGACCTTGAACATGGGGGGGGAGGTAGGTCTGGTCGACCCAGTGATTGGGGTAGGAATGTGGGTAAAGATATCCTTGACCATTCCCCAATTTTGTCGCATCAGGGTAGTGGCTGGATTTAAGATGGGCAGGCACTTCCCCAGTGGGGTAGTTTTTTACATAAGAAAGGGCGAGGTCCATGCTTTGGACGGCGCTGTTGCTTTTTGGAGCGGTCGCGATAGCCAGTACAGCTTGAGCCATGGGGATCCGTGCCTCAGGCAGTCCAAGCCATTCGAGAGCATTGGCGGCTGCATGAGCCTGGAGCATGGCCAATGGATCTGCGAGCCCAACGTCCTCAGACGCGTGGACTATTATACGACGCATGATGAAACGTGGGTCCTCACCAGCCTCTAGTAAAACGGCTAGCCAGTAGAGCGCGGCATCCGGGTCTGAGCCACGCATACTTTTGATAAATGCGGAAATGATGTCATAATGATTGTCTCCTGCTTTGTCAAAACGGATGGCTCTTTGCTGTATCGATTCTTCTGCTATGGCGAGGGAGATAAGGCGAATCCCGTTTTCAAGTGGAGTGGTGAGAACGGCCAATTCTAAGGCATTAAGAGCCCTTCGTAAATCCCCGTTGGCATAATTGACCCAGTGTTCCCAGGCTGGAGGGAGGATTTCCACCTTATACTGTCCTAGGCCTCGTTCTGTATCCGTTAAAGCGTTTTCAAGTCCAAGACGGATTTCTGGAGGGCTAAGAAGCTCTAAACGGAAAAGCGTGGATCGGCTAAGGAGTGCGGAGTTAAGTTCAAAGAAGGGGTTTTCTGTCGTGGCCCCGATGAAGGTGATGGTGCCGTCTTCGACGGCAGGAAGAAGGGCATCTTGTTGCCCCTTATTAAAGCGGTGAACTTCATCACAGAAAACTAAGGTGCGTTTCCCGTAAAGGTGTAGGTCATCAGTAGCTTGTGTGATGATTGCGCGGATGTCTTTGACACCAGAGGTGACCGCATTGATGCGAATAAAACTTGACGTTGTCTTGGCCGCGATGACCTGTGCTAGAGAGGTTTTGCCTGTTCCAGGTGGGCCATAGAGGATTAGTGAAGAAACACGGTCAGCGTCAATAGCCCGTCTCAGGAGTTTTCCAGGTCCAAGTATATGACTCTGGCCGATGTATTCGTCGAGTGTTCTAGGGCGCATACGTTCAGCAAGAGGCGCGACCTGATGCTGATCAAATGAGGCGGAAAAAAGATCCATGTTGATGTTCCTTTCTGGAGAGGAAGTGTCTTAGCACGTTCGCAATCGCTCCTTGTGAAGTTGGTCGTGGCCCCTTCACTTATGCCTGAGAAAAAGGTCCCCAGCTTGCATACAATTTTGCTCGTACAACTTGATCCTGTTAGTGATAATAATACATGACCTTACCGCAAAAAGCACTACTGCGAAGAACGGACGTTAGGGGAATATGCCTGTGCGATTAAGAGTACTTTCGAGCTTCGACAGCAGAATTAGACATAGAGAAACAAAATACTAGTATAGAAAAAAGAGAAGTAAATGAGTTGGATATACTCTTGACAAATCCCGAGTGTTTTTATAAGATATGTTCGAAAGATAAAATAGAGTTCAAGAAGGATTTAACTCTTGGAAAAGAGGTGAGGGTGTTGAAACTCTCGACCAAAGGTCGGTATGGTGTAAAGGCCATGTTTGACTTAGCTCAACATATGGGTGAAGGCCCGACTTCTTTGAAAAGCATCGCAGAGAGACAGGGCATTTCCGAACATTATTTGGAGCAACTCGTTTCGGGTTTGCGTAAAGCGGGACTTGTAAAGAGCGTTCGTGGGGCGCAGGGTGGTTATTTATTGGGAAGAGAACCTGGTAAAATAAAAATTGGGGATATCATTCGCGTGTTGGAAGGGCCAATTGCTCCTGCTGATTGTGTTTCCGAGGAGGATCCGGAATGTTGCGCTAAGGCGGAATATTGCGTTACCCGGACAATTTGGGAGAAAGTGCGAGATTCCATTGCTGATGTACTCGATTCCATCACGCTTGAAACGATGCTAGAAGATGCTAAGAAACTTGAATCAGAGCGAAGTTTATACATGTATTATATTTAATCAAATACTTCGCTTCAAAGAAATTCTTATATAAGGGAGGGAGCCCCCATGCGGCGAGTTTATTTAGACCATAGTGCTACGACCCCGGTTGATCCGGAAGTGGCTGCCTTAATGATGACGTATTACACTGAGAAATATGGTAACCCGTCAAGTGTTCACAGTTTTGGTAGAGAGGCTAAACAAGCTTTAGAGGAAGCCCGAAATCAAGTAGCAGAGTTGATTGGAGCTAACCCTAAAGAAGTGACGTTTACCAGCGGTGGAACGGAAGCGGATAATCTAGCAATTCTAGGTACAGCAGAGGCACTCCGCAAAAAAGGTAAACATATTATTACCTCTTGTATTGAACACCACGCTGTGCTAGAAACCTGTGAGTACTTAGAAAAGAACGGATTTGACTTAACGGTTATTCCTGTGGACGAAGAGGGAGTCCTTTCTGTCGAGGACGTGAAGAAGGCTATCCGGCCTGATACGATTTTGATTAGCGTGATGCATGCCAATAACGAAGTCGGTGCGATTCAGCCAGTTTCTGAAATTGGTGCATTGGCGAAAGAACATGGCATAACGTTCCATGTCGATGCGGTTCAATCTCTTGGTAAGATTCCCGTTAATGTCAATGACATGAATGTAGACCTTTTGACGGTATCTAGTCACAAAATATACGGTCCTAAAGGGGTAGGAGCACTCTATATTCGTCAAGGTGTACGTGTTGTGCCTTTGGTTCACGGGGGAGGTCAAGAAAAGAAGCGCCGTTCGGGAACAGAAAATACACCGGGTATCATTGGATTTGGTAAAGCTTGTGAGCTTGCTGGGAAACGGATGGCGGATGATGCAAAGCATCATAAAAACTTACGTGATAAACTCATGAACGGTATTCAGGAACGTATTGACTTTGTGAAAGTTAACGGGCCTATCGGAGAAAAACGTTTACCGAATAACGTTAATGTCAGTATTAGGTTCGTCGAAGGAGAGGCTTTGTTACTCTCGCTAGATATGCTAGGAATTGCCGCATCAAGTGGTTCGGCTTGCACCTCAGGTTCTTTAGATCCTTCTCACGTGTTGCTTGCAATGGGGCTTATTCATGAGATTGCTCACGGTTCTCTTCGTTTCTCTTTGGGACGCCAGAACACGGAAGAAGAGGTCGATTATGTCCTTGAACAATTACCAAAAATCGTCGATCGTTTACGTATGATGTCTCCCCTTTATGATCAAGTCACTCGTAGTAAACAGGCACAATAAGGAGGACTAAGAAATGTATACAGAAAAGGTAATGGATCATTTTTCAAATCCGCGTAATGTTGGAGAAATTGAAAACCCAGCTGGTGTTGGTGAAGTTGGAAATGCAAAATGTGGAGACATTATGCGTATTTATTTAGATATTGAGGGAGACATTATTAAAGATGTGAAGTTCAAAACGTTTGGTTGTGGCGCTGCAGTCGCGACTAGCAGCATGGTCACGGAAATGGTCAAAGGGAAAACGATTGATGAGGCTATGGTGATCTCGAATGCGGCTGTGGCGGAGGCCTTAGGAGGGCTTCCTCCGGCAAAAATGCATTGTTCTAATTTGGCCGCGGATGCACTTCATGCGGCGATTAAAAATTACAAAGAAAAACCGCAAAGTAAGGAATAGATGAAGCATGGGTCAAACCACGAAAACTAAGGTAGTTGTGGGTATGAGCGGCGGTGTGGATAGTTCCATGGCCGCCGCTTTGCTCAAAGAAGAAGGTTATGATGTTATTGGGATAACCTTACAGATTTGGAGTTCCGCAGGTCCAGAGGTGGAAGGGGGTTGCTGCTCCATCTCGGCCATCGATGATGCTAGGCGGGTTGCCTTTCAGTTGGGAATTCCCCATTACGTCATGAATTTCCGATCGTATTTTGAGGAGACTGTGGTGGATTATTTCACGCAGTCTTATTTAGCTGGGGAAACTCCGAATCCTTGCTTGGCTTGTAATAAGCATGTCAAATTCTCAGAACTGTTGCGTAAAGCACGAGGACTGGGAGCAGAGTACATAGCAACGGGCCATTATGCACAAGTGGTACGGGATCCTGCCAGTGAACGATTTCTCTTGAGTAAGAGTGCAGATGGTCGCAAAGATCAGACCTACGCGCTTTATATGTTGACTCAGGAGCAACTTGCGCATACTCTTTTTCCATTGGCAGATCACCAAAAAGAGCATGTACGAGAAATGGCTAGAGCACGAGGTTTAGGGGTAGCCAATAAACCTGAAAGCCAGGAGATTTGTTTTGTACCAGATGATGATTATGCTTCGTTTGTTCGGCAACGATCAACCGTGCCGATAGAACCCGGGAATTTTGTTGATCTATCAGGAAATAGTCTGGGTAGGCATGAGGGGATTATTAACTTTACGGTTGGACAACGTAAGGGACTTGGAGTTACTTTTGGAAAGCCGATGTTTGTCGTAGGTATTAATCCCGATCGCAATGAGGTTGTTTTGGGAGAAGACCGAGATGTGTATACGGATACACTTTGGGCAGTTGATCTAAACTGGATTGCTATTCCGGATTTGAAACAGCCATTAAAAGTGGAAGCGAAGATTCGGTATAACTCGCAAGGAGCGCCCGCAACTGTTTATCCTGGTGAGATCGGGGCAGATTATGGAGTAATGGTTCGTTTTGATGAACCACAGCGTGCAGTAACCCCAGGACAAGCCGTTGTTTTTTATCAGGGAAACTTAGTGGTTGGTGGGGGAATCATTATTTCGGATCCTCGAGGGCGCCGCTAATTCAAGTTGATTAACAATTGGCAGAAAGTATGAATGATTCTGCTAAAACCATGAATGAATTTTGGAGTAGTCGGGCAGAGTATAGTTAGAATTCTTTTTTAGCGAGGTGGAAGACGAAATGCGACGCACACGAGAGATTGTAGGATTACCTGTTTTGGATCTGAAAAGCGGAAACTCGATTGGTTGGGTACAGGATTTGGTTCTGGACAATGACAAAGATGAGGTTGTTGGGATTCTCTTAGAAGGCGGACATTTCTTCCAGTCGACTAAAGGAATTCCTCGAAAAGCCGTGGCAACGGTTGGCAAGGATGCGATAACCGTTCATGAAAAAACGGTCGAAGAACTTAAGGGGACAAGATGGTCTGATAAAGTGGGGAATGAAGTTTATACCCAAGGTGGAGACGCTAGAGGCACGATTAAGGATGTTTTTCTCGATGACTCTGTTGAGAAAATGGTAGGATTCGAGGTTTCTGACGGGCTCTTTGCTGACCTTCTACACGGACGGGGAACTATACTTAGACCACGTGTCATTATCGATGGGCAAGATATTTTAATTGTTGATAACCAAGTATCCCCCTTGGATCAAACAGATGAAGGGGGTTTACTATCATGAATTGTCCAGTATGTTCAGGTCGTTCTACTGGTAAGGTAGGAGTGGAACAATTCTATTGTTGGGATTGTTGTGTTGAATTCGCGACTCAAACTGACAAAGTTGTTATTTATGATTTAGCAGAAGATGGTTCTTTGGTTGCTTGGGATGAGCCAACCTTTGATGAAGGTGTTTCCTGTGCTGCTCTGGAGTAATTTCCTTTTTCAAATTTTGTTACTTGTTAAAGGTGGTATTCCTTTGTAAGGGATGACATTAACGGAATGCTTTAATATTGATCATCAAGAAAAGCGCGCCTTGCGCGCTTTTCTTGATGATCAAACAAATAGTATCCGTCGCATTAACACTAGGAATCTCGGGAAGGTGATACGATGAACCATAAAAATTGGAAATGGATTTTCGTGGGAATTTGTCTGCTCCTAGGAATGCTTCTTCTATTTAAAGTGAGAACGATTTTAGGCCCTTTTTTCCTTGCTTTTGTACTGGCCTATCTTTTGGACCCCTTGGTTGAAGTATTGGAGCGACATGGGATTAGTCGGAATCGGTCAATCGCGATAATTTTTATCTTGATTATTGCAATACTGGCTACCACAGTTTTTCTTGTTCTTCCAATAATCTATAATGAACTTAGCAAATTAGCGGTAATTTTACCGAATACGATTCAGTCTGTCACCGAAAGGATTGAGGGATTCCGCGAGCAGTTTAAGGCTACTGGTTTGCCAAGCCGTGTTGCGCTGGTCGTTGATCAACATTTAGGGCAGGGCGAAGTGATTGTCGCAGAGCAACTTAATCTGTTTTTAGAAAGTTTACCAAAGGCATTGTCTTCAGTCTCCCTTTACATATTGTCTCCTGTGATTGCTATTTATTTTTTAGCCGATTGGAAAGGGTTAGGGAATGGATTTTTTCGAATTATCCCCCAACGCTGGCGGATGGAATGGCGACGATTGTGGCAAGACGTTAACCATGTGATCCGGCAATTTGTACGTGGAGATTTAGTAGTTGCAGTAATTGTAGGGGCACTGATCGGGATTGGCGTAAAGTTGGTGGGTATGGAGTATGCTCTGCTGATTGGTTTGATCTGCGGGGTATTTGACCTTATTCCGTACTTTGGCCCAGTGATTGGTGCAGTGCCTGCAGTTTTGCTAGCATTAACGAAGTCCCCAGTTATGGCATTGAAGGTCGCCTTGATCATTTTAATCGTGCAACAGCTGGAAGGAAATATCATCTCGCCCAAGCTCATGGGGGAAAGTGTGGGGCTGCATCCGTTATGGGTTGTGTTTGCCCTATTAGCATGTGGTGAAATTGCCGGATTTTGGGGTATGTTTTTGGCTGTTCCTTTAGCTGCTGTGATCCGAGTTGTTTTCAATCATATATATTTCAGGTTAGTTTCGTCCAAGGTGTAATACGGTTGACAAAGAAGACATTCCCTGTATATACTTTATAAACATAGAACTTAGACTAGGATAGTAGCTCCCTCATACACCCCTAATGAGGTTGGGGGTTGGGCGGAGTTTTTGATTAAACGTTTTTTTAGCCCTTTAGATATGCAGGGTGGTACTCAAGAAATCTCGTCCCTGACAATTAATGTAGGGTGAGATTATTTTTTTTAATACTATTAAAGGAGTGTTCGCATGTATACAGGCAATCAGTTGAGGGACATGTTTCTTAAGTATTTCGAGGCAAAAGGGCACAAGATTTTGCCAAGTGCTTCGCTTATTCCCAAAGATGATCCGACTCTTTTATTAACGGTTGCGGGTATGGTCCCCTTCAAACCTTATTTTCAGCGCCGGGTTGAACCTCCCTTTCCGCGAGCAACGACCGCGCAAAAATGTGTTCGAACTCCTGACCTTGAAGTAGTGGGGAAGACGGCTCGTCACCATACATATTTTGAAATGTTGGGAAACTTTTCGTTTGGGGATTATTTTAAGTCTGAAGTGATTCCCTGGGCATGGGAGTATATTACAGAGGTTTTAAAAATCCCTGAGGAAAAACTCTGGGTGACGATTTACCCAGAAGATGTGGATGCGAAAAACCTATGGATTGAGAAAGCCGGCGTCAAACCGGAGCGTATTATAGGGGACCCAGAAAATTTTTGGGCAGCTGGTCCGACTGGTCCATGTGGTCCGTGTTCAGAGATTTATGTTGATCTCGGAGAAGCTAGAGGGTGTGGTGAGCCAGGCTGTGGCGCGGGTAGTTGTGAATGTGATCGTTTCTTAGAAATCTGGAATTTAGTATTCATGCAGTATAATCGTGATGAAGCGGGAGTATTGACCCCATTGCCAAAGCAAAACATTGATACAGGTATGGGTTTAGAGCGAATTGCCTCGGTTATGCAAGGGGTGGAGACTAATTTCGATACCGATTTATTCCGTCCTGTTATTGATCATGTGGCAGGACTCGGAGGAATCAACTATAAAGATAGCCCCAAAAGTGATTTGGCACTAAAAGTGGTGGCAGATCATGTCCGGGCGGTATCGTTTATGTTGGCAGACGGAATTCGTCCCAATAATGAAGGTAGAGGATATGTCCTTCGCCGGATTCTACGCCGCGCTGTCCGTTATGCTAAACTTTTGGGGATTGACAAGCCATTCTTAGAATCCGTCTTTCGGATTATTCAAAGGGACTATGCCCATGCCTATCCGGAACTTAAGGAAAATGAGAATTTCATTTTGAATCACTTGAGTTTGGAAGAAAAGAATTTCCAAGCAACTCTTGAACAAGGAACACAGCTTTTGCAGGAAAAAGTTAAGGAACTTCAAAAACAAGGCGTTAAGGTTCTAAGTGGAACGGATGCTTTTTATCTCTATGAAACTTACGGCTTTCCTGTAGAGCTGACGGAAGAAATGCTTGAAGAACAAGGGCTATCTGTCGATATGGAGTCTTTCCAAACGGCGGCCGAAGAGCACCGTCTTCGGGCGAAAGAACATTCTCAACAAATGCGTGCTACGGTTGAAAGCCCAGAACTGATCGGAAAGGCAAAAAGTCTAGGAGTGACACCTTTTGTGGGATATGAGCGGGTCTCGGCAACAGCTCGAATTGAAGGACTGTTTGTGGATGGTTCGGAGATTCAGGATGCGGGTGAGGGTGAAGAGGTGATAGTCTTCCTTTCTGAGACTCCGTTTTATGCTGAAAGTGGAGGTCAAGTTTCAGATGTGGGAGTGCTCAAAACGCCCCGTGCAGAGGCACGAGTGTTGGAAGTGAAAAAAGGGGTGACGGGAACCCTTTATCACCGTGTTCAAGTTACGACCGGGGTATTCCATGTCGGGGAAATGGTGGAAGCAGAAATCAGTAACGCTGACCGTCAGGCAACGACTCGTCATCATAGTGCGACTCACCTTCTACAGGCGGCTCTTCGTTCTGTACTTGGGGAACATGTTCAGCAAGCAGGGTCTTTGGTGACACCAGAACGCTTGCGTTTTGACTTCACCCATTTTTCTCCGCTAACGCCGGATGGACTTAGAGCGGTCGAGGGTCTTATCAACGAAGCTGTGCTAAAGAATATGCCGATACAAGTAACGGAAATGTCGTTAAATGAGGCCAAACTCAGCGGTGCTACAGCACTTTTTGGTGAGAAATATGGAGAGACTGTACGGGTCGTCCGTATGGGAACATTCAGTCAAGAATTGTGTGGCGGTACCCATGTCAAAGACACTGGAGAAATTGGGTTGGTTAAAATCCTCAGCGAGGGTGGGATTGGGGCTGGCTTACGCCGAATTGAAGCAGTTGCCGGATTAGAAGCATTGGCTTATCTCCGCACCCTTGATGACCAGGTGATGGAGGTCGCCCAAATGCTTAAATCACAACCTTTAGATGTGGGTAAGCGTGTGAATGGGTTGATGGCCCAAGTGAAAGACCTCGAACGGGAAATAGGCCAACTTCAGGCAAAACTCGGTAAGAATGAAGTCGAGGGATTGCTAAAACGTGTCGTGGAGATCGACGGAATTCAGGTAATCGCAGCCCAAGTGCATGCCGCTGATATGGAAGGCCTTCGTCAAATGGCAGATCTTTTAAGGGTGAAGATTAAATCCGGAGTCATTGTCTTGGGGGCAGTGAGCGAAGGAAAGGTCAACTTCGTAACGGCTGTCAGTCCAACGGGTTTAAATGGACTTCATGCCGGACAGATTATAAAAGAAGTGGCTAAAATAACGGGTGGTGGTGGTGGCGGTCGACCGGATATGGCCCAAGCTGGCGGGAAAGATCCCAGCAAATTGGGAGAGGCTATTGATCGTGTCCCAACCATTCTTCGTGGATTTCTTAAAAAATAGAGGAAAACTCCTGGGATATAAAGAATAATATCATTAATCAAGCCTATGTAAGTGGATGGCAGAAGGGGGACAGGAAAATGGATCGCATGGAAGAAACCATGATGTTTAAGGCAGTAGGAGAAGAAGACGTTTCTGCTCACGATGTTTTACAGAAGGTGTATGCAGCTTTACAGGAAAAAGGCTATGACCCTATTAATCAGATGGTGGGTTATCTCATGTCCGGCGACCCCGTATATATCACCAGCCACAATCAAGCGCGGGCGATGATTCGTAAATTTGAACGCTTTGAGCTGATCGAAGAACTGGTTCGGAACTATCTACAAGCGAAATAAGGGTGCAATATTATAACCCTCACTGGCATGCGGTGAGGGTTTCGCCTTTTTTGGATATGTGAAACTGACTTAGTGAGTTGACAGAATTCCATCTGTAAGTTTAATTGGAATTATCGTGAGGATAAATGAACGAAGAGTGATATGCGATATTTTGATACATAATATTTTTAGGCTCGGACTTCGAACCTTGGAAGGAGAATAGGTATGCGGCAGGTTAAACTTGGCTTATGGGGGCCTGAAGTTTCAGAAGTTTGTTTTGGAAGTTTAGCCATATCCCCATTACAAGGGCGTGTAACTGAAGCCGATGGGGTTTCTGTTCTGCGGTATGCCCTCGACCAAGGGGTCAATTGGATTGACACTGCGGAAATTTATGATAACTACTCGCAAATTTCTCAAGCGATTAAGGATCATCCGGACGTTCGTTTGGTTAGCAAATCTTACTCTGTTACCGCTGAAGAAATGCGCCAAAGTCTAGAAAAGGCTCGATCTGCCCTTAATCGAGAGACTCTTGATTTTTTCCTACTTCACGAACAGGAAAGTGCCTTAACACTAAGTGGCCATGCAGGGGCTTGGGAAGAGCTTTTGCGGGCCAAGGAAAAGGGTATTGTGCGCTGGATTGGCATCTCGACGCATGCTGCTGCGGGGGTTCGTGCTGGAGCACTCCAACCAGGGCTAGATGTGATCCATCCTATCTTAAATTATCAAGGATTAGGGATTATCGATGGAACTTTAGAGGATATGCTCGAAGCCATTTCCTTTGCCACAGAATTGGGAATTGGGATTTATGCAATGAAGGTTTTTGGGGGTGGGCATTTAGCTCATGACCCAGAGAAGGCTTTGACTTTTGTCAGGAATGTTCCGGGTGTAGGGGCTTTGGCCTTAGGAATGTCTAGCCAGGACGAAGTGGATTACAATCTTCTTTTGCTGTCTGGAAAGGAGATTCCCGAAGACTTGCGGGGAAGAGTTAAACACAGAGAACGGAAATTATATATAGCTGATTGGTGCCAGGGGTGTGGGCGTTGTATAGCAGCTTGCCAGCAAAAGGCCTTATATATTGAAGAAAACTCGGCAATGGTAGATGCTAAGGCTTGTGTGCTTTGCGGGTATTGCGGGAGAGTTTGTCCGCATTTTTGCCTCAAAATTGTGTAGCTTAGTAGGAGGAAGACCGAGGGCGAATGGAACGAGGGTGTGCAGGTCGGGGAAAGGGAAAATTGTTCCGTTCTAGTTTGAGTGGAGAAGGCCTAGGCTTCTCTAACTGCTGAGCTTTATTAATCGTAATAAGTTAGGTAAGGTTGGTTTGGAGGAAACAGTATGCGGATTATGGGATTAGATTTCGGGTCGAAAACAATTGGTGTGGCTGTAAGTGATTCTTTATTTTGGACGGCCCAGGGGGTTAAGACGATTAGGCGTTCCAAGAAGGAGATCGATGAGTTGCGTGAACTCATTCGCGAGTATGAAGTTATGGAAATTGTTATTGGCTATCCAAAGAATATGAATGGAACATTGGGACCCCGTTGTGAGTCGACCGACGAGTTTGCCGAGCTTTTACGTTCGGAGTTCGGACTTCCAGTAGAGTTATGGGATGAGCGTTTAAGTACGGTGGCCGCACAGCGAACGCTTTTGGAAGCGGATGTGTCGCGCGCGAAACGTAAACTTGTGATTGATAAAATGGCGGCTGTTTTTATCTTGCAGGGTTATCTCGATCGTCGGCAGACGAAAACTATTCCGGGTTGATTATTTGACAATCATTACCTACAATAGTACAATGACAATATTCTTGATAAGAGGTGAATTATATGACTGAACATCCACATGATCACAACCATGATGAACATGATGCTGAAGAATTTGACACAGTTGTTCTGACAGATGATGAGGGCAAAGACCACGAGTTTCTTCATCTAGATACTTTGGAACTTGATGGCTCGACATACTTTGTCTTGATGCCTATTTCGGAAGACGATTCCGAAGATGAGGATGCCGATGAGGCTATTATCCTTAAGCTAGGTAAAGATGCTGAGGGAGGCGAAATGCTGCTTGACATCGAAGACGATGAAGAGTGGGAAAAAGTAGCTGACGCTTGGGAGAACTTAGTAGAATCTGAAGAAGAATAAGAATACCCTGACATTTATGGATGGGTAATTAAGAAGAACTCGTTGAGGTCAACTCAACGAGTTCTTCTTTTTGCACGTATACGTTTTTTTATCCAGCAAATTTGATTACAAGTTAAAAATATCTGGCGATAAACCTCGATTACTAAGGAAATACTAACGCTATAAAAGTGGAGGTGAAGGTGATGATGAAGCAATACGAACAAACATTTATGCTAACTTTTAAATGTTTTACATTTCTCCTTCTAATATTAGTGATTAGCGGATGCACTCCTTCTACCCGTACTCCTGAGCCAAATCATCTTCCTCCACAAGCGTTAGCGAATGAAGGTGGGGCTTCAGGTGGAGTTCTACCAGAAGGAACAAAAGTCGATGATTTGGATTTAAGCGGTATGGTAGTCCCAGAAGCGTCTCTGAAACTAGAGGAATGGGCAAAGGACAAGCTGGAAGAAACGCGAGTACTGTTGTACAATAATACTGAGATTCCGATTACGTTAAAAGATCTAGGTATTGATGTGGATCATCAGAAGACGATGGAAGAGGTAGAGAATACTCCCGGACAGACATTGCCCAGCGTTCTTAAAGCAGATTCATTAAAAGCTAATCAAACACTTCAGGAAAAATTAGTAAAAATTGCTCGACCAGCCAAAGATGCGTCATATAAGATAGAAAATGATAAATTTGTCATCAATCCGGCAGAGAGCGGCCGTACAGTTGTGATCGATCGGTTGATTAGAGACATTCAAAAAATCTCTCTTAGTGATGTGCCGAAACGTTTAGACATCCCAGTGGTAGAGGTCCCTGCATCAGTCACCACAGAGTCTATTAATACCTTAGCGTTCGATACGGTCATTGGTGAGTCTACGACTAAGTTTTCTGTAAGCGAAGGAAATCGATCTGCGAATTTGACAGCGGCTGCTAAAGCCTTAGATCGAAAAGTCATTCGCCCGGGAGAAACATTTTCCTTTAACGATACAGTGGGTCCACGCGAGCCTGAGACAGGGTACAAAGAGGCCTACGTGATTATTAATGGGGAGTATGTCAAAGGCACTGGAGGGGGCGTTTGCCAGGTGTCATCGACCCTATATAATGCCGTATTACTGAGCAATCTAAAAATCGTGGAACGGATGCCACATGCGGTAGCCGTGAGTTATGTTCTACCCGGTCAAGATGCAACCGTTAATTATCCTAATATTGACTTTAAATTTAATAATGATACCTCAAACTTACTTTATCTACGGTCAAATGTAAAATCTGGTGTTTTAACCCTTCAGATTTGGGGCAAAAAGTTGGGCAAATCCGTACGCATTGAACGTCAAGTTGAAAAAATAATGAACTACAAGACTGAGAAACGTACTGATCGTAAGCTACCTGCAGGTCGTATTGTACAAGAACAAAAAGGATCGAAGGGAGTTGTCGTCAACACCTGGAGAGTCATTCGTGATGGGAATGGTAATGAGACTAAGCAGTTTCTGGGTCGTGATTTGTATGCTCCAGCTAATCGTATTTTACGTGTAGGGAGTCGAGGACTTTCTGAAACGTAGTGGAAAGAGAGAGTGTGAATGTGTCCAGGAAAAAAAAGACCGTGGGCATGCTAATAAAGATTATTCTTGTTCTCTTAGTCGGGGGCTTAGGATTTATGTCCTGGTGGACTTGGGCGACAAAGCCCTACTCTTCTACAGGCGTTAGTGAAAAAATCACCATTTCCCCTGGAACAACGGCAACTCAACTGGCCGAGGAATTACAACAGCGTCATCTTATACGCAGCGCGTGGATGTTTAAGTATTTAGCACGTTCACTGCAGGCAAATTTTAAACTATATGCTGGCGATTATCAGTTAGCTCCACAAATGACTCCTAATGAAATGATTAGTCGTTTGATTAAAGGTGCGACGCCGATGGCCAATAATCTTGTGACCATTCCAGAAGGGTACAGCACAGAACAAATCATCGATCTTCTGGTACAGAAGGGAATTGGAAGCAAAGCAGAGCTTGAAAAAGTTGTTGAGGAAGATGAGTTCCCGTACGAATTCCTCAAAAACGCACCCCCAGGCATTCACCGTTTGGAAGGGTTTTTATTTCCGAGTACCTATGCCATTGATACAAAAACAAGCCCCCATGCAGCCCTTAATTTGTTTCTACAACAATTCGCGAAAGAACTTACACCGGAGGTTCAGAAAAACCTCGATACTATGAAGCTTACCGTCTCACAGTGGGTAACCTTGGGTTCACTAGTTGAAAAGGAAGCGAAGATGGAATCGGATCGACCACTAATTGCTTCAGTGTTTATGAACCGATTAAAAATAAAACAACCTCTTCAATCATGTGCAACAATACAGTTCCTGCTCGGCACACCCAAGTCAAAACTCTATGATAAGGATCTTCAGATCCCGTCCCCGTATAATACCTATCTTCACCCAGGATTGCCGCCAGGGCCGATTGCAAATCCCGGACATGCCTCACTGCAAGCCGCCTTGCACCCTGCCCAAACGGATTTGTTGTACTTTGTAGCGAAAAGCGACGGCTATCATGCATTCGCCAAAACGTATGCTGAACATTTGAAAAACGTAAAACTTTATCAGTAACCATCTCTGCTTTGGGGAACAGCAAGGTTTGTGATAGTATAAAGTTGTTTGCGAAAGTTAAAAAGTTAGGGGAATTGTCATGAAAAAACCTGAGTTATTGGCTCCTGCTGGAGATTGGGAAAAGTTAAGATATGCGTTAGCTTATGGAGCGGATGCAGTTTATATGGGTGGTCAGGCCTTTGGTCTGAGGGCATATGCTGGGAATTTTGGCTTTGAGGAAATGGAGAAGGCGGTTGCATGGACACATGGGCTGGGGAAAAAGATTTATATCACTGTGAATATCTTCGCCCACGAAGCGGATTTTGAGGAACTTCCAGCTTATCTTAAACAGCTAGAAGAGCTAGGTGTGGACGGTGCTATTGTCTCTGATCCGGGCGTTATTGCAATAGCGATGGAAGTGGCTCCCGGTTTGCCCCTGCATTTAAGCACCCAGGCTAATAACACGAATTCGTATTCGGTTCGTTTTTGGCTAAAGCAAGGGATAGAAAGGGTCGTCCTTGCTCGGGAGTTGACGCTTGAGGAACTACGGGATATGCGTTCCAAAGTGGAGGGAGGGCTGGAAATCTTTATCCACGGAGCGATGTGCATGTCCTATTCTGGGCGGTGTTTACTGAGTAACTATTTGACAGGGCGGGATGCCAACCGTGGAGAATGTACTCAGCCCTGTCGTTGGGGATATGCCCTAGTTGAGGAGAAACGGCCAGGGGAAGTTTTTCCGATTGAAGAAGATGAGCGAGGGACCTATGTCTTTAACTCGCATGATTTATGCCTTTTGCCGCATCTGCCCCTGTTAAAGCCTATCAACCTTGATAGCTTTAAGATTGAAGGGCGAATGAAAAGCGTTCAATACGTCGCAAGCACTGTCAAGGTGTATCGGGAAGCGATCGATACTCTGTGGGATGAAGGAGAAAAAGCTTTTCAAGCAAAACTCCCTCGGTGGTTGGAAGAGATGGATAAAGTCAGCCACCGGGATTATTCGGCAGGGTTCCTCTTTGGAAAGCCAGGGGCAAAGTCACATAATTTAGAGTCCTCCCATTATGTCCGGGATTATGATTTCGTAGGGGTAAGTTTGGATGACGAGGTAACTGCAAACTATTCCGCAGACGCTACAGATAAAAAAACGACTTGGATTGAGCAGCGAAACCACTTTAAACGGGGAGAAGTGTTGGAAGTTCTAACTCCGCATGGGATTTCTTGGTCATTCGAAGTTGCGGAGATGTGGGATGCTGAGGGAGAACCTCTTGACGTTGCGCGTCATGCACAACAAAAGATCAGGCTAACGGTACCAGAGGAGATCCTCCCGTATAGCATTTTGAGACGGGCAAAAAACGAGAAAAAATAGGCAGGATAAAAGCTAAACTGTTGAAATTGAAGGTGGACGAGTGGATGGATTCTATTTCCATGGTTAAGAGGGAACCTCAAGCAAGCTCTCTGTTTTCAGATGCCGATATTATCGTTAAAGCGCGCTTAGAACGGGTGGACATGCAAATGTTAGATAAGCTTGTCGAGGGCTTAGGTCATCTAGGCATCGTGACAACAACTAACAAGGCATTAGGAGAAGTTATGATCCAAACTACAAAGCATTGTTGGCCAGATTTAAAGATGGCCATAGAGGCCATGCCGTTTGAGATAGAGTTTTTTGGGTGAATTTAGAGGAATTATCTTTTGAACTTTTACATCTGATAAAACTAAGAAATAGTTGAGATTAAGGGAGCATAGCTGATGAATTTTCCGGAAGTACAGAAGAACCTTAATGTAGATTCTATATATGCAAATACTGACCTTGTTATCAAAGCCCGCATAGATCGGTCTGAGATCCAAATGTTATGTAAACTCGTTGAAGGTTTAGGCCATCTGGGCATTGTGACAACGACGAACAAAGAGTTGGGCGAAGTGATGATTCAAACGACGAAGGATTGCTGGGTGGAGTTGAAAAAGTTAATTGAGAAGATGCCGATTGAGATAGAATTTATATGATACTCTAGAGAAGGAACCTCGCGTTCCTTCTCTTTTATTCGTGTCATATGACAATTCACATGAAATCTAGTCTTGGCCATCGGATAAAGGTTACAACTCTTACAAAATGGCGACATTTTATACAAGCGTTGTAGTCTATTGTTGTGACGAAGTTGGTACGGTTATGAAAGGGTTAGAAACTAGAATTATTAATTGAAATATTATCGCCTTGTCGGAAAGAAGCGATAGACTTAATTAAAATGGAGCTCTACTTCTCAGTAGAACTCCATTTTAATTATCTGCAGACTAGTTTAGCGTTGTTGGGACGCGGAGGAAGGCTAACCGAACGGGAATTTATCGGGTAGAGTAAAATCAAGGGAGTCATAGGTTAGAGAAGGAAATCCCTTCCAATGAGGTTCTTATAATATGACCTGACAGGGCTGTAATCTAACGTTTTATTATTACTTAGATACAGCGAGGTAAGATTAGTTAATTGTCTTAAAGGAGAAAAGTCATTAATATTATTCGATGCTACGTCCAGATAGGTTAGGGAGGTTAATCCAGTTAAAGAGTTAAGATCCTTAAGTCCACAGTTCCTTAACTCTAAGCATTTTAGATTAGTTAGCGTTATCAGTGGAGTTGTTAATGTAAGGTTATTACCGCCAAGATAAAGAGTTTTCAAATTCGTAAAATACTCTAACCCGGTTAAATCTGTAATCCCAGAATTGTTGTAATATAACGAACTAATATTAAGGACATCACTCTTATAAATTGTGGCGTCTGTGGGTTTTCCTAATGTCCGGCAAACCGCAGTTTTAAGAGCGAGATCTGGGAAATAGATTTGACTGTCTTCGGAAACTTTAAGCGTTAAGGTAACGGTTTGGGTTAAGTCTTTAACCGTTCCTTCAAAGGTGTAAGTACCTATATTATTGATATTAATAAGATTAATATTCCAGGTAACGGGAAGCGACTTGACAGTATTATTACTCATAGGTACCTCAACGGTCTGTGGAAAATTGAAGTATCCATTTCGAACGGTTTCAGCTGTAATTTTGTTCCAAACCGGAGTAACGGTCAAACTAAGGTGAACTATTGTGCTATAGTTCTTAATCTTTCCTTCAAATTCATAAACTCCTGATCTTAATGAATAAATAGAGGTCATACTCCAAGTTACCGGAACCTCCTCTGTTAACCCGTTTGTTGTGGTTACAGTGACGGTTTTTGGCGGTACGTATTGGTCTCCTTCTTGGACACTGTCAATGATATCAGCAACTGAGGCAATATGAGGGGGCTGTGTTACGAGTGATGATTCAGTTAAAGCACTGATAACACTGTTGCCTCCCATGATGTAAAGCTTGGAAATAATATTAGAGCTTATGAACGAAAGTGCAGCGTTCGTTAGGGTATCACCCTTTAGCAAAAGAATCGGATTATTGTTCTTGGGGGCTAATGCGGAAGCGGCAAGGGCATCGGCGAAAATCTCACCTGTTGCAACATAAACCGTATCTAGATTAAGATTATCGGCAAATCTTGCGATCAATTTGGTATTTCGTTCGTAAGGATCTGCTCCTTCAATTATTTCGTAATTTGGAAATTGGGCTATCACTTTTTCACTTAGTTCTGAGTTACCAGTTACGATAAAACTAACAGGAATTTTATTACTAACTACAAGGATTTTTTGACTATCCGTTAGATCATTGGGAGGTACGAGAAGCAGGGGCATCTCTTTTGCTGCGGCAATGGGACCAATGGACAAGGCATCAGGAAAAGCCGTACCAATCGCTACAAAAATCCCCTTACTTAATCCAATTCTTTGAGCCACTTTAAGTGCAGTTTCGTAACGATCCTGACCAGCTATTCGCTCAACAGTAATATTCATTGAGTAAAGTCGATTTTCCACATCTTTTGAAACAACAGCATAGCCTCCAATGATGTAGACTTTACTGACTTTTAGACGTTTCAACTCGACAGCAGTGTCGTTATTTAGATCGGAGGCACCTGTTAATAATATCGGGGCATTATATTTATGAGCTAATGGCCCAGCACTTAAAGCGTCTGGAAAATCCTCACCATAAGCTATGATGGCCGTACTTGCTCCTTCAGGCCAGCCACTTTGGCTAGCGGCAACGGCAGTTTGATATCGATCATAACCTGCAATTCGTTCTGTAGATGTAGATGCACTAGCCTTAGGTGCGTATATTAAGACAAGGATACTAATAAGAAAAAAGCTTAAAATGAAGTGTTTCTTTGTAATCAAATACTCGTCCTCCTTTGCCAACTATTTCTCGAAATATTGATTAAAACCCTGCTTTTATAAGAAAAATAATACGAAAGGAAAGTCAATGCTCTTGGTCGATAAATAGAATTAAGTTGCGATTGTTATACTTGAACACCATTTTTTTGCTGCTATGTTGCCAAAAGATTATTATGAGAAAGCTTTGTAAATTCATCAACTTTTAATAGACAAAAACTTTTATCAAATCCTTAGGGGGTGGTCCTCGGCAGAGTCGGAATATCTAAAACCGTATTATATTATGAATAAACGATTTGAAACTTTCACCCTATTGACGAACAGTAATAAAACCGATAATATGTGTATAAAGAAAATAGTCAATAGGATGATAGTCCCAAAGTACTAGGACTCATGGGAATAAGTTCACAAAATAAGGGGATGAATGAGTTGAAGGAAATGATCATGCGGAGAAAAGATGAAGGTTTCACCCTAATTGAACTTATGATTGTTATTGCGGTAATTGGAATTTTAGCGGTTGTGTTGATGCCGAAGATGACAGGACTTAAGACTGGAGCTAAGATTACTGGAGTACAAACCAATGCAGTATCAGTTCAGGCTTATGTCGTTAGTGGAATGGATAAGTGGATAAATAAGAATTTGAGTGATGCTGCAATAACTACCGCAATTTCTGCCCAATTTAGCGGGGATAATGCATTGAAAAATCCTTTGAGTGGATTAACTACACATTCTACTGATATCGTTGCTGCTAGTACATTGCTTACACAAACTAATTCAAGTGGAGTTGCTCAAACTCCCGCGATCACAGGAACAGTGGCCAAAACTGATGCTCTTCAAATCTTATCGGCAGCCCCTACTGCTACTCCTTATACAGCAGGGGCTGGTACAGTCGTTGTAGTAGTTTCTTCTCCCGCTACCAATGGAATTCAAATAATTGGCTATGATGATAAAGGGAATGTGGTAGATTCAGCATTGAAGGTAAATCCATAAATTATCTATTTGCCAGAGAATATGATCACTTAACAAAGGGTGTTTTCCAAAACACCCTTTTCTTATATCCTGAGGTAGAGGAAAAAGGAGGAAAACCAATGGCCCTACGCCAAGAACGCAAACGTCTCGGTGAAATTTTAATAGCAGGCGGTGTTATTACTCCTGACCAACTTCAGGAAGCTCTGGTGTTGCAAAAGAGCCTTGGCCTTCGTTTAGGCGAGGTTTTCATCAAACGGGGACTGGTTACCGAAGATGATATTTTGCGTACTATGCAAAGCCAACTTGGGTTGCCGACGGTTGATTTAGATAGGGTGACGATTCATGAGCAGATCTTGAATTCGGTGCCGGAAGCGGTTCTGCGCAAATACTCAGTGTTACCGGTAGAGATTACTAATAACCAACTCCATTTAGCGACCAGCGATCCTACGGACTATTTTGCTTTGGAGGATGTCCGTTTGGCCTCGGGGTTAATGGTCAAGCCGTGTTTAGCAAAGAAATCGGACATCCTGCGGGTGTTAGATCAATGGTACGGACGGGGTGAGGCAGAAAAGGCTGCTCGCCAGTATGTGCAACAAACGGGTTTGGCCCCGGTGGCTGCTGCCGCTCAGGCGGCCAGTATGCTTACAGACGCAGCTGAGGAAGAAGCTAATCCGGTCGTTAAGTTCCTTAACAATATTATTGAGACGTCGGTTAATAATAAAGCAAGTGACGTTCATATTGAACCTATCGAAGAGGAATTAAGGGTGCGCTTTCGGATCGATGGAGTTTTAAGAGAGGTTATGCGGACCCCGATAGCGATGGCTGGACCTATAGTCAGTCGAATAAAGATTATGGCGGACTTGAATATTGCCGAAAAGCGTCTTCCTCAGGATGGGCGTATCTCCTTCCTAGTTGGAGGAAGACCGATAGATCTACGGGTATCCACGACTCCGACCATGTATGGAGAAAAAGTGGTTATGCGTATCCTCGATAAATCAGGGGTTGTTCTAAAGAAGGAGGCGCTCGGCTTAAACGAACGAGATGCCCACGCCTTCGATGAACTTATTAAGAAGCCCTATGGAATAGTTCTTGTCACAGGTCCGACCGGAAGCGGTAAGACAACGACTCTTTACACTGCAATAAATGCCTTAAATACCCCGGAAAAAAATATTGTCACCTTGGAAGATCCAGTGGAGTTCAATTTTAAGGGTATTAACCAAACTCAAGTGAATCCTAAAGCTGGGCTAACCTTCGCCACCGGACTGCGTTCCTTACTCCGGCAAGATCCAGATATCATCATGGTCGGGGAAATGAGAGATGCCGAAACAGCAGAGATTTCAATGAGGGCAGCGCTTACTGGACAACTAGTACTTTCGACAATTCACACTAATGATGCTGCAAGTGCCATTAATCGGTTGATGGATATGGGCATTGAACCCTTTCTTATTTCTGCTTCACTGGTGGGAATTATTGCTCAACGGCTAATGCGCAGAATATGTCCTGTATGTGTGAGTGAGTATCAGGCTAGTACGAACGAAATTCATCTTTTGGGATTAGATGATGACCAAGCTTTGACTTTAAAAAAGGGTAAAAAATGCCCGGCCTGCCACGATACAGGCTATCGCGGACGAATTGCAATTTTTGAAATTATGCCTATTACAAGTGGCCATCGGAGTTTGATTGATTCTAAGGTAACCACAGACAAGTTCCGTGAGTTTGCGGTTGAACAGGGTATGGCTTCGCTAAAGCAAGCGGCCATAGAACTGGTATTGCAAGGCACTACAACAATAGAGGAACTACTAAGGGTTACCTATGCAAATGAATAATGTGATAAACTAAATCGAAGGACTTGAATTTAGCATAATCAGTAGAGGGGAACATCAATGCGTTTTCGATATAAAGTTATCGATGAACAATTTAAATTAATTGAAGGAACGCTTGAAGCGCATAACTATGAAGCTGCTCGCCGAGTGGTATTTGATAATCATTGGCAACTCATTAGCCTGTCTAAAGTGTCTAACTGGACTCAGCGGCTTAATTCGGTGGTTCAGAATAAGATTAAGTATGCAGCCATTGCTTCATTATGCAGTCAACTTGCGATGATGATTCGCTCGGGGACCAATATAGCAAAGGGTCTAAACATTATCTTGCAATCTTCAATAGAGGACAAGCGTCTGAGACCCGTGATTGAGACGGTTTTCAATAGTGTGAGCGAAGGAAGCTCCTTATCTGAAGCTATGAAGGAAACGGAGGGGGCCTTACCGGAACTGCTGGTGAACCTTATCTCTGTAGGAGAGGAAAGTGGCAATCTAGATTTAGTACTGACTAGCATGGCTGAATATTATGAACGGGAGAACTTTATTCGTAAGAAAATAGTGAGTGCTGCTATCTACCCGATTATTCTAGTAGGCGTTTTAATAGCCTTAGTTATTTTTTTCTTGGGCTTTATTTTACCTCAATTAACTGACCTCATCACCAGTAATGGACAACAATTGCCAGTAATAACTCAAGTGGTAATTAATCTATCCGATTTTATAAGAACTAGAGGTTGGCTACTTGTTTTGTCTTTTGGGGGAATGGGCGTAGCTTTCTATCGGTTAATTAAAATTCCGCGCTACAGGTTGTTTTGGCATCAGTTTTTACTTGGCATTCCAATCTTAGGTAGAAATATGAAGGATGTTGTTATTGCTCGCATCTCTCGTTCTTTGGCTCTTTTTCTTCATTCTGCTGTACCAATTGTTCAAATTTTATTCTCGCTCGAGAAAATCGTAGACAATGAAGTAACTAAACAAGCTATGGGACGTATTAGAGATAAAGTCATTAAAGGGGAATCGATAGCGGGTGCTTTCGGTCAAGAACCTTTCTTCGACGCCCTGCTTATCCAAATGATGTTAATTGGCGAAGAAACGGGAAGATTGGAGGAATTGATGATTGAAGTAGCGAATAGTTATGATAAAAGGGTCGATTTAGGTATTTCAAGGCTGGTAAGTTTAGTCGAACCAGTGTTCACACTTATTATCGGAGGTTTTGCTGCATTGATTATTGTTTCCATTGCGGTGCCGATCTTTAATATGTCTACCACAATAAAATAACTAGGACTGGATGAAGTATGGAACTTGAAAATATAGGTTTGCTCTATCCAACTAATACTAGTCAAAACGAGTTAAGGAAACGGAATCATAAAAATGCTGGATTTACCTTAATCGAAGTAGCTTTGGTTTTAGCGGTTATTGCAATTTTAGTGGTAGTTACAGCACCAAAATATTCAGTTTTAATGAAACACTATCGTTTAGAAAGCTCCGCCCTTAAGGTATTAGGGTATGCGGATTACGCTAAACAATTAGCTATTGACCATCGGGAAAACTATGGCGTAGGGATTACATCTGACAAAAGGGTAGTGGTACTCCAAATAATATCACCTTTAACTGAATTTTGCAGTATCCCTCTTGACATAGGAATTCAATCGGGGGGTACCACTACTAATGTTTACAATAGTCCTTTAAACGGAATTACAACAAACTATATCTACTTTGACTACCGGGGCTTTGTGCACTTACCTGATTCTTCGTTAGACAGTCGATTAGGATTGGCAATCGTAGGAGGCGGTGAAACGATAGGGGTTAACTTCTCTAAAACGTTAGGCAATGCATCGCTGATTTGGCCATAATGAAATTGTTTTAGCTGTTCATTAAAAAACTTCTAAAATAGGAACGACTGGAATGGGCAGGTGTTATTAATGTATATCAGCAAGTATAATAGAGATAATGGCATGACGATACTAGAGGTGGTACTAGCTATTACTTTGTTAATGATTTGTGTGACATATATACTGCGATCAAACTTTGCTGCGTACAAATATACTGTCCAAATAGATGTTCAGCAACAATTGACTTATTACGCACAGGGAGCGATCGAGGCAGCTCTAATCAATCCGGATTATACATTTGTTAGTAATTCCATAAGTGATATGTCAGCGCCATATAATTCATTCTCAATACTGCCCTCGGATCAACCGTTGGGGTATAGTGTCGAGGATGTTAATCCTTATCTTCAAAAGATTCGAATTACTGTTAAATCATCGTTGGCAAATATTAACCAAGTAACGCTTTATACTTACCGCTTGAAGCCGGAGTCGTGAATAAAATGAGGCAATTAGCTATCAGGAGAAATGTTGTAGATGAAGCGCAAAAAATAGGAGGGTTTACCTTCTTAGAAGTCATTATTGCCATGATGCTCTTTGGGTTTCTAATGCTTTATGTTTCCCAGTTGATGAATAGCCAACTCCGTCTTTATAACACCGCTACTCAGAAGAATAGTCTTGAGCAAAAGGTCAGGGCTGCCACAGCTAAGATAGTAGATCAAGTGAGGTATTTCCCTAAAACCTATTACTCCTATAAACAAGGGCAAAAACCTAGTTTGCCAACGACTACACCTTCTGATGCGGGGGTTTACTCAAAGGATCCAATTACATTAGTCAATAGTTGCTTAGTGGATACAGATCCTAATCTGAGTTTGATAAATTCCACTTCCTACCCAAAGGGGATCATCTACGTGGATAAATCCAAGAACCCATGGGAACTACGGTATAAACTAAACAATGAACAATCAGTATTGTTAGCTGATGGGATTCAATCATTTTCAATTAGCCCCGTCACAAATTCTTCAGGTAACGACTTAATTAAGATCGATATAACCGCTTCAAATTCTAAGAGTGACTATAGACTAGTGACATGGGTGGGGTTGTACTATGGTCAGTAAACCAGGATGTGAACCTTCCCAAGATAGAGGTTCCGCATTGCTGATGGTGATTTCTATCATAATGTTATTTATGGTCATCACAGGGATATATTTTTTCCTGTTAAATTACCGATCCCGAATCCAGAATTCTGAAGAGAATACTATGAAAGCCTATTATTTAGCTCAAGCGGCAGTAAATTATGGTGGGTATATATTAAAAACGTCTGCAATTTTACCAGATACAAACGGGATCAGAAAGGATGATCCTTTTGGCTATGGAGGATCGTTCACGGTAACTTACGAATTTACTCCTGACACTATAAATGTCGGTTGTTATTACGTGAATGTTAGAGGTACAGGGTATTATCCCTCTGGAGTCAATCCAGTTAAGCGTATCATCAATACTTCATATTTTTGGAACCCAAATGTTAATTTATTGCAAGGTACAATTCAGCAGCAACTTGTGACTAATCAGGGTGGAGGAAATAGCACTCTGGTCTTAGCCAATAGTAATCTTGAAAGTTCGTTGCCCACGGACGGCACAATGCCAAAACTCTTGTATGCCACTGTTAATCAAGCATTTCCACTTTCGGTATTCGTCTGGACTAACGGGGGACACGTCCGCGGAACAAATGTACACGTTACGAACGCTACCCTCAGGCTTCTTGATCTTGACCATAACAATCAGTGCATCCCGCTAATAACATCCTTAAATAACCTGGGGACAAATGTATATCAAATACCTGATTTCTATGCTGATCAGCCACCGCTTTTTAATATTACAATTAATCACGAGTATAGTCATGTTAAGTGGCAAATAGATGGAATTATCGCGACTGGTCAAAGCGCAGGAAGTCCTGGTGAGACCGTAACGGTAACCTCATTTTCCGTTACACTACCAATCTATGTGGTCTGGCAACAAGAAGGTAACTAAGGAGAAATCTAGATGTTCGTTAGGACACAATGGTTAGCCTATATTCAAGGTAAGTATTGGGTTATTGCCAGGGTAAAACGCCGGAAAAATGAAATCCATGTGCTTCACTTAGCTACCTTTTCGGAAGAAATACCGGAACAAGAGATTGACCTTCTTGAAAAGCAAGGTGATATTGAGGCTCCAGATATAATAGTTGAAAATGAAGAGAATCAATACCTACAAAGGCTAAAAAACTGGCTAAAGCAAGAAAAGGTATCGGTTAAGAAGCTAAAGATCAGTGTATCAATTCCTGGGGTTATTACTAGAATCATAACCCTACCTATTATTTCTAAGAAGTATCTCGATAAACTCCTAACGGAAGAAGTGGCTCAGTATTTCACAGTGAATATTACCGACTATGTTTTAGACTACCGTGTATTAAAGTACTTTGAGGAAGACGGTCAAAAAAGGCAGCTTGTGCTGGTGGCCGCTTTACCCAAGCAACAGTGGGTGTCTCTTTGGACATTGTGGGAGGAACTTGGATTTTCCCCTCGTGTCGTTGATCTGGCCGCCGATTGCCTAACGCGTTTGTACGGTAGGCTTGGTAATTTGGGCCAAGAAACTGCCACTGTTGGGTTGGGAGAGTTAGGATCGGATGTAGCAATCATTGATTTGGGCAATGACCGGGTGGAGTTTTTGCTTCTCGATCAGGGAACGTTTTTCTTATACTCTGATATGCAGATATCGTTGGCGGCTTTGAAATCATACGCAGGCTTGTCGTGTGTTACAGGGGATGCTAAAAAAAGTTTGATTGAAGAGACTGAGCCTAGTGATGACAATGCGGATTTTGGGGATACTGGCCGGATACGAAAACAGAAGACCGAAGACACTATCCTACCAGTATTGCAGACGTTGGACCAGCTTTTTAGTTTTTTTGCAGCACGCCATTATGGCAAGCGGATTGACCTTGTGTATCTGACAGGTGAGTATGCTGATCGGCCATTTTTACCAGAGATTTTTAAGGAGAATATTGACATAGATACGATGGTGGGTTTTCCTGACGGATGGAAGCCTTCATTTAGTGAACAAACGGGAGATTCTAATAATTGGATGAAATACGGCAGCCTTTACGGTTTAGCTATGCGGGAGGACTAAATGCGAGAGAAGGTACAATTTAACTTTGCTGCGCGATGGGAAGCAGAAATGGCGACGGTTTTCGCTCCAGCGGGTTCTTTTCGGCGACCGAGCCGAATTATTGTACTCGGAGCTAGTGGGGGAATAGTGTTGCTTGTCTTAGCATGTTTACCGTGGGGATATCATTATAAGTTAAATTACGACTTGCAGGCTGTTAATCAGAAAATCTCCGCCATGCTTCCTGTGGAGCTGCAAGTCAAGAAGCTTAATGATCTAAAGACGAAGGTTCAGGCGGAAAAGCAATTTCTCGAGACTGTAATAAATGACAATTACGATCCAATCATCGTACTCAATCAGCTTAAAACTTTATTGCCAGCAGGAACTGAAGTACATTCATTTGCTTTCGGCAGTGATAAGAAAGTGAATATTAGCCTGACTGTAACCGGTCCGCTGGATCTGGCGCGCCTATGGGTTTCGTTACAAAATTCAGGCGTATTTGAAGGCGTAAATATTCAGTCAGTTTCTCTTGAAGAAAAAGTACAAAATCTATCTCTTTCTTTGACCTATAATGGGACAGTTAGATTGAATAATAATCAAAATACAGATGCTGGCGATCCAACTAAGATAGCGCCTCAAGGCAACACTTCGGATTCTAAGAGTACAACAGAAAAGCCCAAGGCACCACCCGTAAGTAAACCTGCTTCGGATTACCCGGGGATTCCCCAACATGTTAACGCAATTGTGCAGGGACCCGACAAGGTTGTCGTCGATTGGGATAGAGCCATTAATGCCATCACATATAATGTCTACCGGGCGACAAGCCCAGAGGGAGATTATATAAAAGTAGCCAATGTGACTGTCCCTCATTTTGAAGACAACGGGCTTGCAAATCCTTTAACATATTATTATAAAATAAAATCCGTTAGTAAAAACGGGATAGAAAGCTCTTTTGACAATCCAGTGGGAGTCACTGGAAATATACCAGAAGCACCTTCTGGGGTTTCGACTATACCCGTTGCCCCAGGTCAGATAAGGGTGACATGGAACAGTGTAAGTTCCGCAACCGCCTACAAGGTATATCGAGGGGGAGCGGAAAATGGACCCTTTGTTATAGTGGGAATTGTCACTGAAACTAAATTGTTAGATAGCGGTTTGCCAGTTGGTATCTATTATTACAAAGTAAGTTCTTTATCGGAGAATCTAGAGGGGCCATGTAGTGCTTTGGACAGTGTTGCCTTGGTTAATGGAAAGTAAACGTCTGTACAATACTTTCTTTAATGCTCTTTAGTTATAAGTATAGGTGGAATAGATATGAACAAAGAAAAGATAGAAAAGACAGCCTTAATAATCTTAGTTGTTATGGGACTAGTATATGCCTATTTCTATTATATGTTTTTGCCCGAATGGGAAGTTTCGCAAAAAATTAAAGGACAATTAATTGAACGTCAGCAATATTATGATAAGTTAGCCTCGTACCAACAAAATAAGTCTGATCTAGAGAAGAACATCGAAGTGATGAACACAGAAACTATAAATCTAAGTGCTCAAATTCCTCCCCGCCTTGAAAATCCGCAGATTATGGTAGATATTTACAATAGCGCTAAACTATACGGCGTAGACCCTAATACCCTGCAATTTGAGCCTCTTCAAAACAAAGGTAGTTATCAGTCTGTGGGAATGACGTTTACCTGCAAGGGTAAGGTCGATGATGTACTTACAATGATAAGTGCTTTTGGATATACACCGTTACAAAAACTGTCGGTTCAGAGTGTTACAATAACTGCAGAAAAGGCTCCAAATACTACTAACTCCTCTAGTCAACCCACTGGAACCGCCGGATCAATCATTCCAAATATTACCCCTACAGCGTATGTACCAGTTTCTCCACTTATTGCTCAATCGCCTAAAGTAACAGTCGTGGATGCAACCAAGATACTGGATAATGGATATTCAGGCAGTTCTAGTTCTCCCAATTCCGGTGATCAGGCTCCGAGTGAGAATGTCTCAACTGCGGATTCAGGTAGCCAGTCAACACAAGAGGGCAACACCGAGTTATTGTCTTCTGATTCATCTTCCGCTCAGGTAGTTATTACTGCCCAAATCAAGTTGACAGCCTATGCCAGTTCGCTTGGAACAGCTAATATTAATAGTCCTAATCCACCCTTTATGTCGGCTCAGTTCGGAGTCAATTCGGCTGCTGAGATGTTTAAATAGGATAAGCAAACAATCATACTTCTTTGCATAGGTTTTACCAGAGTGAAATGCAGGCGCATTAGGAGTTGTGTTTTTTATGATCTACCGTTTAATCCTATTCTTGATAATATTTATTATTTTGCTGTCAAGCGCTGGCATCGGATCAGGGATGGGTTCTTATATGACTTTTTCGATAAACCAGCTTAAACAAGTGCAACAATACAATTCACTATTGCAGGATAAGTGAAAAGATGCACCTCATCCTTAAAAATTTGCCCATTGAATACTACTGTTAATAATGCACCTAAAAACCGCCTCCCCCAAACTCTGAACTGAACCCTGTCCAACGGACAGTATTAAAAAGGCCTATCGTAGAATTTCATTGATTTACGCAATCTGGCACCGCTTTTCGAGCGGTGTCAGTTTCGTTTTGAGCTGAATACGTTCATGGTTGTAGAAATAAATATAATCATTAATTAGTTGTCGGGCCTCATCAAAGGTTTTTGGCTTGTGTTTATAGATACACTCTGATTTGAGAATACCGAAGAAATTTTCCGCTATTGCGTTATCATAACAATTCCCTTTTCTTGACATTGAAGGTATTATACCGTACTCTTTGGTTAGGTTGAAATACCCGGTTGAAGTGTATTGAAACCCTTGGTCACTGTGGAGTTGCAGCTCTTCGGTGACCCCTTCTTTTTGTATAGCCGCTTAACAGTATTAAGTACGAGATTAACAGTTTGCTCTGTGCCTACCTTATGTGCAATTATGCTTTCGTCAAATAGATCACGGATCATGGACAGATAAAGAGTCCCTTGACCAGTATGAATATAGGAGATATCGGTAACCCATTTTTGATTAGGTTTAGCAGCCTTAAACTCTCGATTTAGAAGGTTCTCGTACTTATGTAGTTGCTCACCCATTCGTTTATATTTTTTGCGTCGTCGTATTTCAGCCAATAATCCATATTTATTCATGATTCGCAATATGGCTTTGTGGTTAACCAATAGCTGCTTCTTTCGATGCAACCATATCTTCACTCGTCGATAGCCGTATGTTTTACCTGTACGGTCCTGGCACTCCTGTATCATTTGTGCCAAGGGTTCATCTTTGTCAGGTTTATCAATTCTCTTGCAGAAATCGTAATATCCGCTACGGGATACCGCAAAAAACTTACACATGGCCGTTATTGAATAATAATCTCTGTGACGGTATATTGCTAAATAGTTTACTGATGGACTCACCTCCTTCCAGCGATTTGAAGAAAAGAACGCAGAAGTTCATTCTCCATTTTTAACCGCTTAATCTCGTTGTCTTTTTCCTGATCGGTTGTTAAACTTGTTCCTTTCCTTGGTCTTCCTTTTGGTCGTATTACGATTCCCGCCTCTAGGGACCGTTGCTTTCGATTGTGTCTATTCACTAGACTTTTAACGGCCTTAGTATTTCTCAAGTTGAAGTATTCAGCAATTTCACGATTGGTCATTCCATTTTCCTTCATTTGAAGAACTTCTTTAATAATGCTTTCCCCGAAATGTTTCATTCCTCGTTTTCCTGACATAACAAACCTCCTATTGCAGATTTCTAATTCTACAATAGGAGGTCTTTTTCTTTCAATGTCCGGATTTAGGATTTAGATCATCACTCTGGGGCAGGCGGTTTTTTAAATAATGTGGATAAGCAAAATCTCCCCCTCTTAAGCATAGGTATTAAAATAACGTGTGAAAGGGGTGGAGAAATGTTCGCGGAACTGTTCTTTGTCAGTATGGCACTCTCCGTTCTTAAGGGAGTTTCTTTATTAGTTTCGTATATCAATAATAATGCCTTCCCCCAGCCCTTAAATGAGAAGGAGGAAGCGCGTTATTTACGAATCCTGAGTGAAAGCAAAACAGAGCCCTTTACCTTAACCCGTGAGGTTGAGCAAGCGCGCAATACGTTAGTGGAGCACAATCTGCGGTTGGTGGCTCATCTAGTGAAGAAATTTGACGGAACAGGGGAAGATGGGGACGACTTAATTTCGATTGGTACAATTGGTTTAATTAAGGGAATTAATACGTTTGATCCGGGGAAAGGGACGAAGCTTGCCACTTACGCGGCTCGTTGTATAGAAAATGAAATTCTAATGCATTTGCGGTCACTGAAGAAGTCGCGCGGCGAAGTTTCTATTTATGATCCGATTGGAATGGACAAAGAAGGTAATGAGATCTCGCTTATTGATGTCTTGGGTTCAAATGAGGAGGATATTTCCTTGAGGGTTGAAAATGAATCTGAGCAAAAGGCTTTACTTGAGCTTGTGAAGAAGCTCACTGGAAGGGAAAAAATGGTGCTTCAAATGCGTTATGGATTAATGAACAGTCCGAAAAGGACACAACGGGAGATTGCCAAGGCCTTGGATATTTCACGATCGTATGTTTCTCGCATCGAGAAGAAAGCTATCCAAAAATTAATGGAAGAGATGGGGAAGATTGATCCAAATAAATGAGTCCATTACTTGCCCTTGTGGCATCCTCTAAGGTATAATTATGAAAAAGTTCTGCACTTTGGAGGGTTCAATGTTTGAATATTTTCGACCGACACTTCAAGCTCCTTCACTCGATCTTATTTCGGTTGAACAACTCGTTCGTGATGGGATCAAAGGGCTCATTATCGACTTAGATAATACCATGACCCCATGGAATGATGTCGAAGTGGGTCCAAAAGTGGCAGAGTGGTTTATTAAAGTTAAAGATGCTGGAATTGGTGCCTGTGTTGTGTCAAACAATAAGAAGCGCCAGCGTGTTGCTGTTGTTGCTGAACGATTAGGAATACCGTTTGTTTTTCGTGCGACAAAGCCACGAAGAAGAGCGTTTCGAGCGGGAATGGACATTTTAGGAACTGGGCATGAGGATACAGCTGCCATTGGGGATCAGTTGTTTACGGATATTTTAGGTGGAAATCGGCTTGGACTCTATACGATTTTAGTCACTCCGATAAATGACCATGAGTTTATCGGGACACGCGTTATGCGACGGATTGAGAAGGCGCTCGTCTGGATAATGAAGCATTTTGCTTCAGCGAAACCCTTCAGTCCTAAAATTCATTAAGCATTAAGGGAATGGCATGCCATTCCTTTTTTACTATAAGATCAGTCAGAAAGATTGAGCCTCAGTAGGCCGGCCATGGTTGACGAGTGTCGCTGAAATTAACACGTAAAGGACTGTCATAAAGTGGAGAAACATTATGCAGTGATCGGAACTCCGATAGACCATTCTCTTTCCCCGTGGATGCACAACGCAGGGTATAAAGCTTTAGGTATCGACGCGGAGTATCAACGTTTTAATGTTGAGCCTAGCCATTTGGCGGAAGCGGTAGAAGGTCTCTGTTCCCTGGGCTTTTCTGGTTGGAACGTAACTCTACCCCATAAAGAACCCATTATTTCCCTGTTAGATGCTCTTACTCCCGAAGCCAGGCGCGCGGGAGCTGTTAATACAGTGAAGATTCTTGATGGGCAAAGAATTGGTCACAATACGGACGGCGTTGGGTTTGTTCGTTCAGTGCAAGATGATCTCAAGGGATTTAAAGGGAAAAAAGCAGTTCTCCTAGGTGCGGGTGGTGCAGCTAAAGGGATTGCCTTGGCTCTTGCCGAACAAGAGATGGAACTGCATATTCTTAATCGAACGCCAGAAAAGGCGAGTGAGTTGGTTCAGGCGATTCAACGTGAGGGAGGAATCGCGACTTCGGGTTTATTTGCCCCGGGAAAATGGCTTGAAGGTGTAGACCTCTTAGTACAAACTACGTCCGTGGGCTTACATGGTGAATCCTTTCCGTTTTCTCTTAAGGGAATTTCAGATCAAACGCTCGTCGTTGATATCATCGTTAATCCCAGGGAAACGGTTTTTTTGCAAGAAGCAAGAAAGCAGGGGTGTCGTACGTTGGATGGATCAGGTATGCTGCTGTTTCAAGGGGTTTTGGCTTGGGAGTTCTGGCTTGGGGGACAAGCTCCCGTTGAGGCGATGCGACAGGCTTTGAAAGGGCAGCTCATGCAGCGAATGTTTTACAAAGGGTAACGTGAAAAGTAATAGGCAAAGGAAAAGCAGAAGTAAAGGAAGAGGTAAATGAGCAGAGTGAGGACCGATGATCAAGGATTTACGTTACTGGAAATTCTGCTTGTTTTAATTCTATTGGCGGGTTCAGGTTTTTATCTGCTCATTAAGCTTCCTGTAAACTTTGAAAAGCAACGCCTTGCCTTTGAGTCAACACAATTATTAGAGGACATTCGGGATGCACGGCAGGCCGCATTGGCCGAGAATAATTGGTATGCGGTCAATTTTTATTATCAGACAGGGGATCACCATTATCAAATCTTTAGGCAAGGCAAAATGATAAAAAATGTATACTTTGAAGATGGGATTGAGTTTTTTGGAAGTCCGAAAAATTTATCATTTAATGCATTAGGGCGAAGTGTAGGAACAACGATCATTTTAACAACTCCTTCGGGTGTGCGAAGGAGCATCGTCGTTGCCCCAGTAGGTATGCGCATTAGAGAAAAGTAGGGAATAGAGAGAAGGGACTAAAAAATGCGTTTTTTAACGGCAGGGGAATCACATGGTCAAAAATTAGTAGGGATTATCGAAGGGCTACCATCGGGAATGAAGATTTCCAAGGATCAAGTTGATGAGGCCCTCAGACAACGTCAACGAGGCCCTGGGCGTGGTGGGAGAATGGCTATTGAACAAGATGAAGTTCATCTTGTTTCCGGAATACGAGGCGGGTTAAGTACGGGGGCCCCCGTCGCTTTGGAAATTCTAAATCGAGATTGGGAAAACTGGGAAAAAATTATGGCCTGGGGGAAAGAGGCTGATTTAGAGAGTCGCAAAGTGCTGACCCCTCGACCAGGTCATGCTGATTTATCAGGAGCTCTTAAATACCGGACCGAAGTTCGGAATATCCTCGAACGGGCGAGTGCTCGAGAAACTGCCATGCGGGTGGCAATCGGGAGTATTGTTAGACAAGGGTTATCCGCATTAGGGGTGGAGGTCAGAGGACATGTCCTTGCGGTGGGTGGTGTTCACGCAGAGCGGTCAAATGAGGAAGAATATTGGGAACGTGTCAAAAGGTCGGAGTGGTCTGTTGGCGACCTCACTGCTGAACAAAAGATGGGGGAACGACTCGCTGTTGCACGAGAACGTGGTGAATCTTTAGGCGGATTACTAGAAGTGCAAATTCATAACATCCCCGCAGGATTGGGATCCCATGTACAGTGGGACCGGAAGCTAGATGGAAAATTGGCTCAGGCAGTTCTCTCTGTGCAAGCAATAAAAGGAGTCTCCTTTGGGTTAGGATTTGAAGCGGGGGAACGAATGGGTTCGATGGTTCATGATCCGATCTATTATCACCAGGGAGAGGGCTTTAGAAGAGGATCTAACCATGCCGGGGGAATCGAAGGGGGAATGAGCAACGGAGAGGCCATTATCCTTCAGGCGGTGATGAAACCGATTCCTACCCTATATCAGCCGTTAGACACGGTACATTTGGAAACTAAAGAAGTAGTTAAGGCCAGCGTTGAGCGTTCAGATGTCTGTGCTGTGCCCGCAGCTCTGGTAGTTTTAGAACATGTGGTGGCTTGGGTGATCGCCGAAGCGGTACTTGAGAAATTCCCTGCGGATAGCTTTATAGAATTGCAAACGGCATGGGAAGCCTATAAGACATATTTGACACATAATCATTGAGAGGAATGAAGCTCCATGCGAAACATCGTTCTCATTGGATTTATGGGAACTGGCAAAAGCACGGTGGGAAAGCGCTTAGCTCTGTCGCTTGCTTGGGATTTTGTCGACACAGATTTGGAAGTCGGAGAAATCACAAGTTTGAGTGTGTCTGAGATTTTCCGACGGTACGGTGAGACTCGTTTTCGTTCTGAAGAACGGCTCGTAGTTCAGCGTCTCAGTCAACAGGAGCAGTTAGTCATTGCGACGGGCGGTGGGACTGTGTTGAACTCACGTAACTGGGAAGCGTTGGCCCAGAATGGGATTATCATAGCTCTTCATGCCTCGATGGAAGCGATTCTCAGTCGAATCGGCCATAAAAATGATCGACCTCTTCTCAAAGGCACAAGAGAGGCGATTGAAAAGTTGTGGTCTGAACGGCAAGTATGCTACGCCCAGGCTGACTTTACGGTTGACACGTCAGATAAAAATATTGATGAAGTGGTCGGTGAAATTCTTGCAAGGTTAGAGAGGATGAAGAAGAATGGGTTTAGCGACGTGGCAAAAGATTAATGTAGAGGCGAATAGCCCGTACCCAGTATTTTTGGGAGTGCCTCTCGAAGAGTTAGGAGAGTACCTTTCTTCTCAAATTGAAGAGGTGGAGCACATTCTGATCATTACAAATCAGGCTGTCGCAGAGCTTTATTCAGAACGTCTTAAGCAAGGCCTTCTTGACTATCGCGTGAATTTATTAACAGTCCCTGCAGGAGAAATGGAAAAGTCCCTGGAACGCTTAAGTCAGCTAACGACAGCGGCACTGCGTTGTGGTGTAGACCGCAAAACCCTCGTAATTGCCCTCGGAGGAGGCGTTATTGGGGATTTGGCTGGTTTTTTTGCTAGTGTTTTCATGCGGGGAATTCGTTTGATTCAAGTCCCAACCACGTTGTTGGCGCAAGTGGACAGTAGCATCGGTGGGAAAGTTGCTGTGAATCATCCCGCGGGCAAGAATATTTTAGGCTCATTTTATCCTCCGCTGGCAGTTTGGACAGATTTTACAACTCTCGAAAGTTTACCTTGGAGCGAAGTGGAAAACGGTTTAGCTGAAAGCATTAAGCACGCCTTAATTGCCGATCTGGATCTCTTTGAGTTTTTTGAAAACCAGGAAGAAAACATTAAGCAACGGAACCCCTCGATTTGGCAGGAAATGGTGACACGATCTTCAGCAGTCAAAGTGAGGACTGTTTCGCAGGATGAACAAGAACACGGGGTACGTGCTTTGCTGAATCTTGGGCATAGTTTTGGGCATGCCTTGGAGACGGAGATGAACTATCATGGAGTGACCCACGGCCAAGGGGTTAGCATTGGGATTGTGGCAGCCGCATTTCTCGCCAGCGCTAAGGGGCTCATGACTTTGGCAGAGGTTGATAGAATCAAGCATTTGCTAAGCATTTATGGTTTACCTACCACAATTAAAGGGCAAGACCCTCAGGCCTTGTTGCAACGGATGAAAACAGATAAGAAAAACCAGGGGGGACGAAAAATCCTGATTCTTCCTCAAGGGATCGGGCGAACGGTGATCTCGAAGGACTGTACAGATTCAGAGATACTAGCTGCATGGATACAGGTGATTTCCTGAAAATAATTGAGTGATGAAAATCTGATAAGGGTCGAATGACCTTTGTCGGATTTCTTTGTTTTTGGGGGTAGGATCATGGCGCTTAAGAGAATAATCTACGACAAAATCAAGGGGAATGTAAATTGTTTGTATTTTTCAAAAAAATCTGTCGAGCAGAAGGTATTTCATAAAGAATAGAGAAATAAAAGGGAATAAGAGGTAATGAAAATTGTTCTTGGAATATTGTGAGCAAGACACATTAAGGATTGCTAAGGAGTAGAAGTGAGGCTTGGCAAGAGAGAGTAACGTACAATCTGGATTCACGTTGTGGGAACTCCTTCTTGTACTTTTTCTGATGGGAGTCCTTCTGACCACAGTTACACCCCATTTCGGTTCAGCCGCGCAACAGGTTCGCGTCCGTGTCAATTTGGCCAATATGGAGAAGATTGAAGGTGCAGCACAACTTTACCGGATTGATGTCGGAGTTTATCCGTCAAGTGTTCTGGATTTAGTACACATACCAAAAGGGGTGAGTGGATGGCGTGGTCCTTATCTAATTGAAGTTCCCATAAATCCCTTCAATTCTGCTCAAAGTTATCAGATCGATACTTTCGGGCAAGTAAGCTATTCAGGGGGGAGATGACTACGAAAGAAGTAAATCCCACGCAAGGGTATGTCATGTTTGATGTGTTACTTGCCCTTTTTCTCTTTTCATTAGGATTTGCTGTTCTTTATGGATTGACTGAGGGGGCGGTTTACGAATCCCGCCAAGCGTCAACTTTCATGGAGGGAGCAAACCTTGCTCAGAAGAAACTAGACCAGTTAGCGGTTCATACTTGGAGTGATAATATTAATCAAGGAGCTTGCATACCTGGTGGAATTGTCGAAGGAAGCGAGGGGAAGTTCCACTGGCTAATTCGTACCGATTGGGATGATATACCACAACTCTTGCGAGTTAGTGTGGAAGTCCGCTGGTCAGAGCAGGGGAATCCCTCATCTTGGTACATATTGGAGAGCCTATATGCGGTTGATTAGAGGAGGCTATGATTCTGAACGTGGTTTAACACTTATGGAAGTCTTATTTGCATTACTGATTTCCGGGATTATTCTGGTAACTGGGCTTAGCCTATTAACAGATCAATGGCGTGGAGCACGAGCCTTAAAAAATCATTTAGAAGCGCACTATGCCATTATGACCGCTGGAAAAACCGTCTCTACTGAGATTCGTTCTGCGCAAACCGTGGAATGGGTTACTGATACCTGTGTGTTGAAGATCTTACCAATGCCTGCAGATTCAAACCCAGTGCCTACGGTCGATGCTTATTTTATCGATGATTTGGATTATGATGGTACAAAGGATCTTTATTGGAAGCACTTAGTAGCTAAAGAACCCTTGGCTAGTTATATTACAGGATGGGAATGTGTGGAGGTGGAACCAGGGCTGTGGGACGTGTTCTTGGAAGCGAGTGTGGAAGGACAACGAGCGTCGTGGCGAAGCTCTATCCGTCAGAGGTCATTCTCTCCAACATCTCGAGGATGAACGATAACTTGTGTAATTCCAATGATCCTGAGAAGTTGAATGATTTTGAAAAGTCAAGGTCGACTGGATATGTTAGTCTTCTTGTTCTTCTGCTATTGACGATCTTTTCAGGACTAGGAATGGAAGGCTATCTAAAGGCTAATATAGAGCACAGAATGGTGAGACGGGAAATTCAAAGCAGACAGGCTCTTTACGCAGCTGAAGGTGGAATTGAGTGGGCTAAAGCCCATTTGCTTGTTAATTCCGGACTGCGAGGAGGAGGTTTTTTGTTAAATTTTGGGCGTGTTGATGTAGCAATAGAGACGACGAGTGGAGGAGAGTATAAAGTGACTTCTCAGGGACATTCAGGATTAGCAGTTCGTAAAATTGAAGTCATACTTCAGTTAAACACCGGAAAGTGGATCATGAAAAAATACCAAGAGCTGCATACTTAATATGAGAGAAAGTAGTGGGTTGGGGCAATTTTTACTCGCTAAGGGCTATATTGACGTTCAGAAATTCGAAGTGGGATTAGAAATTGCGCTGAAAAATGGAGAACCGATTGGTGAAGCACTTATGCGTATGGGAGCCTTGTCCAAAGAGAGTTTAGCAGAAGCAGTTCGTGGATACCTGGGTATTCCTGAAGTTTCGCTGACCAAAGTCATTATTGACCCAAGGATCGCGGGTTTAATTCCTGAAGAGTTGGCTCGTCGCTATACACTTATCCCATTTGAAAAGCGATCGGGTATTTTAAGAGTCGCCATGTTAGACCCCACTCATGAGAGGGCTCGCCGTGATGTCCGGATTTTGACGGGGTTGGAGGTTGAAACCGTCTTTGCTAAGGCGGAGGAAATCCAAGCCGCAATTCGTAAGTACTTGACCGTAGAGCAATCAGTCGCTCGTCTGGCCAACTCCGCGGACAGAATCTTAGAACATCGAGGTGTATGGTCGGCCGAGGTCACAGAAACCGATTTTCTGGAAGAGGATGACGCCCCCACTCTCAAATTAGTTCGGTCCGTGTTGTACGAGGCGGTCATGCAAGGGGTAAGTGACATTCATTGGGAACCACGTAAAAGTGATTTTGTCGTGCGCTATCGTATCGATGGTAAACTTATCCGGAAACATACCCTCTCTTCGAGTGTCGCTCGGAGTATCGTTTCTTGCTTAAAAGTCATGGCTCAAATGGATGTTGCAGAGCGCAGAATTCCACAGGATGGACGAATGACGTTTAACGCTGGGACTCGACGTGTTGACTTGCGAATGGCTTCGATGCCAACTGTGTATGGAGAGAAAATCGTTGTGCGCATTTTAGACCCCGAGATGGCCCAGCGTCCGCTTAATGCTTTAGGAATGCGCTCGGAGATTGAATCAGGGTTACAAGGCTTGTTAAGACGTCCGAATGGTTTAATATTGGTGGTCGGACCGACGGGAAGTGGTAAAACCACAACCCTTTACGCGCTTCTTAGGGAACTGAATGCTGAGGAGCAAAACATCATTTCAATTGAAGAACCTGTCGAGTATCAACTTTCAGGGATAAATCAGGTTCAAGTAAATCTTCCAGCGGGACTTAGTTTTGCTGTCGGATTACGACATATCTTGCGGCAAGACCCAGATGTGATCATGATTGGGGAAATCCGAGATGAAGAAACGGCTAGAATCGCCATCACGGCTTCTTTAACAGGTCACTTGGTTTTATCGACACTACATACCAATACAGCCGCAGAGGCGTTGGCAAGACTCGTTGATATGGGGATAGAACCATACCTCCTGGCGGCAGCTGTCAGCGGAGTTTTATCCCAACGCTTGGTCCGTCGTTTGTGCGAACACTGCAAGACAGCTTATCGAATAAATGAGGCAGAGAAAAGGACCCTTCGCTTACCGGCTTCCATTACGTTACTTTATGGATCCTCTGGTTGCTCTGAATGTATGGAAACTGGGTTTCGAGGCAGGATTGGGATTCATGAGTTTTTGCAATATAGCCATGAGATCAAGGAACTGGTACTTTCTAGTCATAATTCGAGGGACATTGAGCAACAGGCCATGGTTTCAGGCATGCTCACCGTTTTGGAAGATGGGCTATCGAAAGTGACCCAAGGAATAACAACTGTAGAAGAAGTTCTACATGCTACATCTGGAATTGAAGGGTAAGAGGAGAGAAAAAGAAAGATGCTTTCACTAGAAGAACTTTTACATCTGGCAGGAGAAAAAAAGGCATCAGACATCCATCTGACGGTGGAGAGTCCGCCGGTTCTGCGGATTGACGGCTCACTGGTTCAAATTGGAAGTGAGAAGATTTCACAAGCTGATCTTGAAGCGTTTGGCCGTTCCCTAATGAACGAGCAACAGGCCCAACGATTTGCAGAAAACGGAGAATTGGATCTTTCTTATAGCCTGCCAGGGGTTGGACGATATCGAGTTAATGCTTTTCGCCAGCGAGGGTCCATTAGTGTGGTCATTCGTTTGATTCCCTTTGTTATACCCAGTCCAGAAAATCTGGGTCTTCCGCCTGTAAGTATTGAATTGGCTCGTTTACATAAGGGCTTAGTGTTAGTGACGGGTCCTACTGGAAGCGGCAAATCAACGACACTAGCTTCGTTAGTGGATTATATTAATAGCACACGCGCTTGTCACATTGTAACCATTGAAGACCCTATTGAATATTTGCACCGGCATAAATTGAGCTTAGTTAATCAAAGAGAAGTTGGTAATGATACTCAGTCGTTTACAAATGCGCTGCGCGCTGTCTTACGTCAAGATCCAGATGTGATTTTAGTAGGCGAAATGCGAGATTTAGAAACTATCGCAACCGCTGTCACAGCTGCAGAAACGGGGCACTTAGTCTTCAGTACGCTTCATACGAATGATGCAACTCAATCAGTGGATCGGATGATCGATGTTTTTCCACCGCATCAACAACAGCAAATTCGTGTGCAGCTTGCTGCCGTCTTGCAGGGGATAATGTCTCAACAATTATTTCCCAGAGCTGATCACAAAGGGCGTGTAGCGGCCATTGAAGTCATGTTGGCGACGCCAGCAGTCCGCAGTTTGATTCGTGAGGGGAAAACCCATCAGTTACCAACCGTCATTCAAACAAATGCTAAGCTAGGGATGCAAACGATGGATAAAGCTATTATGGACTTAGTTCAAAAAGGTCTTGTTTCTTATGAGGTTGCCCAAGAAAAGCTACAGAGTCCCGATAGTTTAAGGAGATGAAGAAGCGACGATTCGTATGGAAAGCGGTTGACGAGAAGGGGATAATTCAAAGGGGTTGCTGGGATGGTGATGAAATTCCAGAGATTCAAGCACGACTAAGGAAGGAAGGGTATTTCCCTGTGGGGGTTCGTTCAACGCGAAATTGGCAAAGCGTTTTTGTACCGACCCGTAAGAAGATTCAGTGGAGCCATTTCGCCCGCAGGTTAGCTACTTTATTAGAAGCAGGGATTCCGATGCTTCAGGCCTTAGAGATGATGACCTTTCATGAAACAAAATTAACCTTTGAGCAGGAACAATGGAAGAGTGTCAAGGAACAAATAGAAGAAGGTAGAGATTTGTCGGAAGCTTTAACTCTTTTAAATCCATGTCCTAATTCGTTCGTCCTCTCTATGGTCAAAGCTGGGGAATATACTGGTACACTGGCAAAAGTCCTCAAGGAAGTCGCAGACGAGTTAGATCAGGAACACGTTTATCAGAAAAAGCTAAAGGCAGCCCTGGCCTACCCTCTTCTTTTATTCCTCGCAGTGATCGTAGTGCTCTATGTCCTTTCTGTCTGGGTACTCCCTATGTATGAGAAACTTTTTATAAGTATGGGCGCAGAATTGCCGTTTTTGACTAGAGTCATTTTTGCGGGTGGACGAAAAATTCCCTTTTTTCTGTGGGGTACATTTGGTTTGGTTACGGGTGGTTTACTTGTTATGAAACACACGAATTCAGATCGTTGGAAAATGCGCTTAGACCACTTATTAGGATGGATTCCCCTTCTCGGAAAGGTCTATCGCTTTCGCGATTTAGTCCAATTTAGCCAGATTTTGGGTCGATTGATCGATGCCGGAATCCCTTTACTCGAGGCTTTGCGTTTAACGGCTGGTGCATTGCATAGCCGAGAAATGTTGGAATTGACGAGCCAGCTTGTCTTCGAGGTTCGGCAGGGAAAACATATGGCCCCTTCACTGCGTGCGAGCAGGATTTTCCCTAGAGAGGGAGCTGAAATGATCTCTGTCGCTGAAGAATCTGGCCAATTGGATCGTATGTTGCATTATGTCACGCAAATGTTTCGGCGTGAACTAGAGGATCAGCTCAACCGATTAACACGTATGCTTGAACCAGCACTTATTCTTGCTTTAGCCGGGCTGATCGGGCTTGTCGCCAGCGGGGTAATGCTCCCTATCTTTGATCTTAGTTCACATCTGGAATAATCTAGATAAACTCAAGGTCTATGACTCTACGCTAATGGCTAAAACTTGGAGAGGTCACTCATAACTTTGAGGAAAGGAATAGGTTAGGTTTTATCCAAGTTTTCTTAACCGGGTAGCTGGGATGAACAATAACAAACGAGACAACGGATTCACTCTAATTGAAGTGTTAGCCGTAGTGATTATTATAGGCGTTTTAGCGACTATAGTAATTCCAAAGTTGGGTTCGAGTACATTAAATGCACGCCAAAAAGCTGATATAGCGACGGCACACCAAGTCAAAGCGGCCTTGGATCGCTATCAGGTTGAAAACGGAAATTACCCTAAAAAAGCTGACGTAGTAGTGAATGCAGCTGGAGAGGTGGTCAATTCGAATCTTATTCCGAAATATATTAATAAATTGGATAAAACAACAACACAACAGATTGTCAATGACGCCAACAAGGGATTTGGGATCCTCACGCTTACACCTAACTCGGATAAGACACAATTTAGCATTACTGAACCTGGAGCTGATGTCACTAAGAACACGATCATGATTTATTTGGATGCAGAGGGCTTGGCAGCTGAGGTCCGTGTATACAATGATAAATTAGATAGTGTTCTATGGACGTCGGCAAATTAGCGTAGGTAGTCCAGGAATCTAACCAGGAAGGGGATATTTCGTTGTATTATTCGTTATATTTTATAAGTATTACATTCGGGCTCTTCGGTCTCCTGATTGGTAGTTTTCTGAACGTGGTCATATATCGCGTCCCTCGTGGCGAATCCATCGTAACCCCTGGTTCTCACTGTCCTGACTGTGGACATGCTCTTCGAGCATGGGAACTTATTCCCGTGATTAGTTTTTTGATTCAGAAAGGGCAGTGTCGTAACTGTCAAACACATATTTCTTGGCGTTATCCCATGGTTGAACTTCTTACAGGGGGTCTCTTCTTTCTTACGGCAATGCTCGGTTTGGATACGGGGATCAATACAACGCGATTACTTTTAAACTTAGTTTTTGTAGCGGTGCTCGTTGCCTTATCTTTGATTGATTTAGATACATTCCGCTTGCCAGATGTTCTTACCCTTCCGCTGTTGGGACTTGGTATTCTAGGAGCGTTTCTAATACCGGGAAACCCGACTGGATGGGAAAGCGTGTTCAGTGCCTTGGGGGCCGGGGGGTTATTTTGGATTATTGCTTTAGTTTATCCGCAAGGAATGGGACTTGGAGATGTAAAGCTGGTAGCTGCAATGGGTGCCTTTTTAGGGTTTCCCTCTATTTTCCTAGCTGTATTTGCTGGAAGTTTTGCGGGAGCGTTCCTGGGAATTATCCTTCTTTTGGCGGGTAGAAAGGCTTTTCGCCAACAGATCCCCTTCGGACCTTACCTTGCACTTGGCGCGATACTGACGTTATTATGGGGAACTCAACTTTTGGAATGGTATTGGGCGTGGGCTAGATAATAGAAATGTGGGAGGTGACCTCATGCGAAACGATTCAGTGGTCTTTGAGTTGACCGATGGAGAAATTCGGGCGTTTTGGTTTTCGGTCCCTCCCTTCATACATAAGGGTCATAGTTCTAATATGGTCAAGTTTGACCGCATCCCAATATCGGCTGGGCTCATCGAGCAGGGTAACGTACGAGATGAAAATGCTTTAATCAATATCTTATTGACGTATACCTCCCATCAACCCTGCAAAGGTCAGAAGGTATATCTGGCAATTCCTCTTCAACAGGGCTTTATACGGGCATTTTCCTTGCCATGGCTTCCAAAACGTGATAGAAAATCGGCAGTGTCTCTGTTAGTCGATGAGGAGATTCCTATTGTAAGGGCAGATTTACTTTATGATTTCCTTGTAATTTTAGAGGAAAAAAACAAAAGTTTACAGGTTTTATTAGGGGCTACACGAAAAAGCATCCTTGAACAGTATGTCTTTATCTTTAGAAAAGCAGGGTTTAAGGTTGAAGGTATAGATTTTGCATTTTTTGTCTTAGGGCAAGCTTTAGGCTTTCAACCGAAGGAGGATGTGCTTTATCTCCATGGAGAATCTGATTGTTTTCAAATAGCTTTGTTTGAAGGAATGGTTCCGGAAAGTGTTCATACCATACCCCCTTTCGCGCCATTAATAGGAGGTGGAGAGAGTTTAAAAGAGCGGTTAGAAGCCTTGGAAAATGAGATTCATCGTTTTTTGTTATATTACAGAACACAACAAACGGATCTTAACTTGAAACGCTTGGTTTGGAGTGGAGACTCAATCACAGATCAACTGGCACAGAGAGTACTGGCGTCAGGTCATGTTTCCATAGTGGAGCAAGCTCTACTCAAGGGTGTCCCAGAGTCCTGGCAAAGGGTCCTTGAAGAGAATAAGGGTTGGAGCGAGGTGGTCGTTGGGTATGGACTGCGAATTTCTACACAGCATCCTGAACTTAATCTGTGGCGGCAACCAAATAAGGAACAGAGGCATAGGCGAACATTCGGCGGGCTGGCTTTTTTTAGTGCGGCCCTGTTGCTGATTGTTACTATTGGATACTTCGTACTCAATCAAATGACATTACCACTGCGACAAGAAGTTCCATTGCTTTCACGACAGGGTGTTAGAATTGAGGAACAGGCCAGACATCGGGAAAAGCTCGAAGATGCCTGGAAAAAGGTCAAGATTCACCCTGAGAGAATTGGAGAGGGATTGGCACAAGTTCAGGCGCTGTCGGGACAGGGGTTAAAGATTGAACAAGTGATGTATAAGCAAGGTAGCCTGTCTTTAAGCGCGAGGGCTGATGAATATAAAGGAGTTCAAAACTTGATCAGTACAATGCGGGGCATAGGCTGGGAGCAACCGGCCTTGACGAGTTATAAATTGACCGAGCTAGACAACGTCGAGTTTACATTAAGTGCAAAACGTGGAAAAGCTGAAGGAGGTTAACCAATGGCTTATTCCCCAAGCGAGATTAAGGTTAAACCTATCGTCTGCCCGTCCCTAATTTGTCTAATAAAGCAGCTTTCGTTACGTAATATTAAGAGAATTATCTTGATGTCATTGGCTTGCACTATCGCATCATTTTTGATTCTCTGGCAACCGGCTTATCTTCATCTGCGCGCTTTACAAAAAGAAAAAATCTATTGGCAAAACGTATTGCAAGCGGAGTCGGTAAATACTGAAGGAGATGACAGACCATCCATTGTTCCTACGATGGATCAGTTACCCGACATGATCGATCAGTGTCGCAATGTGTTTATAAAGGAGAGTGTGAATGTATTTGCCTTGAATGTTGAACGGTTTGGAGAACGGCTAGAGATCGGTAAAGGCGTAAGCTTAGATTACGGTTTAGTTCGATTCAGATTACGCGGCCCCTGGGAGGGCATTTTAAGGTCGCTCAAAATACTTGAGGAAATGCAGGGGGTCAGTATTTATGTCCAGGAAGTAGTTTTAGATTCGCAAGGCACTGAAGGTGGGGAAGCGCTTCTTCGAATTGATTTTTGTACCGGGGAGTGACCACAATTTTCGTCTATTATGTCCAATACTATTTACCAATTATCTATAGAATTTGGTAGTTTTATGTAACGAGACATTCCCTTATATCCATAGTCTAAGGAGAGGAGGGAATGTATATGGCTAAAGAATATAGCATTCAACCGGGAGATAATTTTCACAGCTTGGCACAACGTTGGGGAGGGTGCTGCGATGACTTTATTCAGCTTAACCCAAGTGTTGATCCACTCAAACTTCAAATAGGACAAATCATTGTTCTCCCAGAATTTAAAGCAACTAAAGGGCAAGAACAATATGCAGATATCCATGGAAATAAAGGGCAAGAGTTTGTAGGAGATTATCTGGATGAGGTAGAAATGGAAGTCGAGGGAGTTCGGTTTCGACTTCGACGTATCGGCGAACCCAAAACTCCCCACGAAATTCACTTTATTCTTCCACGTACAGAGATCCGTAAAGTTCAGCCGGTAGGGGAAGGCGGACCGACAGAAGTTCAAATTATGCTCAGCAATTTTGACGTTGTGCTCTCTCCTCGTCTAGTGAGTGGCCAAGGGGATAAAGCGGAGCAGGCTAAACCAGCTGCCCAACCGTCGGGGCAAGGGCAACAAACTCAGCAAATTCAATTACCACAAACTTCTCAAACTCAAATGCAACAAACACAACAAACACAACAAACACAACAAACACAATCCGAGGCAGCTCCGCAATACGGCCAGGCTGCAATACCGACAATGGAACAGTCCCAAGGGTTCACGCCAGTACAGGAACAACCAAAACGGCGTATGTCGTTCCCATTTAAATAATCTTTAGTACATCACCTCCGTATAACGGAGGTTTTTGTATAGAAAGAAAAAGCACTATTATTATCGCTTTGTGCGGAAACGTGATGCTGATTTATTTAAAGATATCTCGCAGTGGAAAATACTCTGAACTTGTGATAAAATTTCGGGTATGTGACGAGGGAGTGATTAATTGGCGAGCATATGGGTGTTTCATGGCCCTAATTTGAATTTATTAGGACTACGAGAGCCAGAACATTATGGATCGCGTACCTTGGCAGAGATTAATCAGGCAGTGTTAACAATAGCGGATCAGGCGGGATTGAACGCTGAATGTCGGCAAACGAATCACGAGGGAGACCTTATCGATTGGATTCAAACCTTAACGCCTGCTGATTTCTTAATTCTGAATCCTGGAGCCTGGACGCATACAAGTTATGCGATTCGGGATGCCATTCGCGCGGTAAGAGTACCTACGGTTGAAGTCCATCTTTCAAATATTCATGCGCGTGAAGCTTTTCGGGCCAATTCCGTGATTGCTCCAGTCTGTATTGGACAAATATCGGGCTTAGGAGCAGAAGGGTATATCTTGGCGATGCGTTATGCCATCGACTATCAAGGTCGACAGGAAAAAGAATCACCATAACAAGGGGGAAGGTATATGACCCGGTTAGAACGGATGCGCCAACAGATGCTCGAAGAAGAAATTGATGCTTATGTGGTTATTCGCCCGGAGAACGGACGGTATCTTAGCGGTTTTTCTGGCGGGGAAGCAACCCTATATATTACTGCAAAAGAGGCCTTTTTACTGACGGATTTCCGTTACATTGAACAGGCGAAGCTCCAAGCTCCTGATTTTGAAATCATTAAGGCAGGACAGGACCACTTTACGGCTTTAGCAGAACTAGGGCAACAGGCTAGGCGGGTTGGTTTTGAAGGGGACTATATCAGCTATGTGGACTTTGGAAAACTTAAAAATGCGTTTCCGCAGGCTGAGCTCCAATCTCTACCCAACCTTGTTAGTCATTTGCGATCTGTGAAGGATAAAGCGGAAATTAAGCTAATCCGTCAAGCTGTAAAAATTGCAGACGACGCTTTTGCAGATGTATTAACCAGCGTTGAAATTGGACAAACGGAAGAAGAAATCGCACTGAACTTAGAATTTTCTATGCGCCATGCCGGTGCAAGTGGGGCTTCTTTCGAATTTATCGTGGCTTCTGGCATTCGTTCGGCGATGCCTCACGGAACGGCTAGTTCAAAGCGCGTTCAGTTAGGTGAATTTCTGACAATGGATTTTGGTGCAATCTATCAGGGATACTGTTCAGATATCACGCGAACTGTGTTTTTGGGAGAACCAGAGGACAAGCATCGGGAAGTTTATGAGATTGTCTTGGCGGCCCAGCGGGCGGGTATTGAGGCTATCGGCTCGGGGCGAACCGGAAAAGAAGTGGATGCTGTAGCCCGCAAAATCATTGAAGAAGCTGGGTATGGCGAGTACTTTGGACATGGCTTAGGGCACTCGGTAGGGTTGGCCATCCATGAAGGACCAAATCTAAATATGCGGGAAGATCGTGTGCTTGAACCAGGCATGGTCATTACCGTCGAACCGGGTATATATATCCCGGATTGGGGTGGCGTTCGGATTGAAGATATTGTTTTGGTGACTGAAAATGGCTGCGAAGTCTTGACACAGGCACCCAAAGAATTCATTATCTTTGAATAAAGTTTGTTGACCTTTATATTTGACTTTAGAAAGGGACAAACTTAAGACAAAAGAATATTTAGGGGGAAAGAGTATTTATGATTTCTTCGAATGATTTTAAGACGGGCTTGACAATTCAATTAGATGGCGATGTATTTTCAGTTGTTGAGTTCCAACATGTTAAACCAGGTAAAGGGGCGGCCTTTGTCCGAACCAAATTGAAGAACGTTAAGACGGGTGGGGTTGTAGAGCGAAGGTTTAATGCAGGGGAAAAGGTCCCGAAGGCCCATGTCGAACGTCGTGAAATGGAATACCTCTATAAAGATGGAGAACATTTTGTGGTTATGGATAAGGAAACTTATGAACAAATTTCTCTTACAGGGGATCAAATCGGGGACGGTGTCAAGTGGCTGAAAGAGAACATGACTTTAGGGGTACTTTTTTATGATATAGAGGTTATCGGAGTCGATGTTCCTAATTCTGTTCAACTTGCTGTTTCAGCTACTGAGCCAGGTGTTAAAGGAGATACGGCAACTGGAGGGACAAAACCCGCAACGTTGGAAACTGGTGCCGTGGTGCAAGTGCCTTTCTTTGTCAATGAAGGGGATGTGCTCATCATCGATACTCGGACTGGAAGTTATGTTCAACGCGCCTAACATTATTTTAACGACATGATATTTCCTCCTCTGGGGCAAGCTAAGAATAGTTGCTACCATAGGAGGGATTTTTTTATGCTTTCAGGAAAAACGTCAAAACTTAGTGTGATTCCTCTCGGAGGAACTGGAGAAATTGGAAAGAATCTAATTGCCTTTGAATATGAAGATTCAATAATAATTATTGACGGTGGCGTCAAATTCCCAGATGAAGAGCTTTTAGGTATCGATTTGGTCATTCCGGATATTACGTATTTGGAAAAAAACAGAGATCGGATCAAAGGGCTCTTTATTACACATGGACATGAGGATCATATTGGAGGACTTCCTTTTATCCTACCAAAATTAATGATCCCAATTTATGGGACAAAACTAACGATTGGATTAGTTCAGGCAAAGTTTCAGGAACGGACTCCTTACCCAGAATCCTTGGTGAATATCATACAACCGGGTGAACGTATCCAAGCTGGGGCCTTTGAAATGGAAGCATTCAGAGTAACTCACAGTATTCCAGATGCTGTCGGGTATTCCTTGCTCACTCCAGTAGGTCGAGTGGTCTACACAGGAGACTTTAAGGTCGACTATACGCCCATAGATGGTCAAAACATGGACCTTGGAAAGCTTGCTGCCTGGGGAGAGGAAGGAATTCTGGCCTTACTTTGCGACTCCACAAATGCGGAGCGGTCAGGTGTTACGTTGTCGGAGATGGTTGTTGGAAAAACCTTGAGGGAGTGGTTCGAACGGGCCGAAGGCAAAATTATTATGGCATCCTTCGCCTCAAATGTGCATCGGATCCAACAAGCAATTGATGCAGCTGCAGAGATTGGGCGAAAGGTTTGTGTTGTGGGAAGAAGTATGGAAAATGTAGTTCGTACAGCAACAGAGTTGGGATATCTGAAACTGCCTGATGAGGAGATCCTTGTCGACAGCTCAGAGGTGGGAAATACTCCCCCAGAACAACTACTGGTTCTGACCACAGGGAGTCAAGGAGAGCCTCTGGCCGCCTTGACGAGGATGGCCACTCGGAGTCATCGACAAATTAATGTCCTTGTTGGGGATATGGTTATTATTGCGGCAACCCCTATACCTGGAAACGAGAAACTCATTGGAAAGACAATTAATCATCTATATCAAATTGGTGCAGAGGTTGTCACTAAAGAAATGGGACAAGTTCATGTATCTGGACATGCCAACCAAGAGGAAATTAAGCTAGTGATTCGTCTCGCCCGCCCGCGTTTTCTCATTCCGCATCACGGCGAAATTCGACATCAGGCTGCTTTACGCCGGATCGGGAATTCACTTGGATATTCGGATCAGGACATCGCCTTAACCCAACTTGGCTCTCGTGTTGAGCTTTCCTCGAACAGTATGGAGTTTGGGGAGCGTGTGGAAGCAGGAAGCGTTTACATCGACGGACTGGGTGTCGGGGATGTAGGGCAGATTGTCTTACGGGATCGCCAACAATTGGCGCAAGATGGTGTGGTCGTGGTTATCGCCGCGCTTTCCAAAACAAAACCTTATAGGATAATGTCTGGGCCAGACATTATCTCTCGAGGTTTTACGTTTATGAAAGAAGCAGGAACCCTGGTGGATGGAGCTAAAAAAGTCGTGGGAAATACCTTAGAAATCCAATTACAGAAAGATCAAATTGAATGGAGTGTACTAAAATCTAACATTCGTGATAGCCTAAGCAAATATTTATGGGAAAAGACCCGTCGGCGACCGATGATCTTGCCCGTATTATTGAATACTTAAGTCAAATTAATGAGCTTTTAAGAGAACGTTGCGGTACGTTATGATACGACCACAGCGTTCTTTATTTATTTGGGGGTGATTTATGCGCTAATAGAGATTGATCGATTATTTATAGAACAGACCCTGCGTTGCAGGAATTTCGACAAAATTGGAGAACTATAGTCTGGAAAGGAAGGAGTCATCAGGATATGAACTATACAATCTGTAAGGGTTCAAGTCAGAAGAATTATCACCGAATAACTCCCTTACGGATGGCCATACTTTATGCGCTAACCGGAGGAGGATGGATTCTCTTCTCAGATAAATTATTAGGGATTATTGTGACGAATCATCAGTTGCTTATCCAGTTAGAAATGGCTAAAGGGTGGTTTTTTATTACTGTGACGGCGGTACTACTCTATTACCTTTTTTACATAGGATTTAATTCACTTCAGCAATCTGAAAAAGTTCTTCAAGAAGATCAACGACACTTAGAACGCTATCGCCTTTTGGCAGATGATTCCATGGATATCATTTTATTTATCCGTCAGGATGGACAAATCATTGATGCCAATGAGGCTGCAGTGAACCGCTATGGTTATACTCGCCAAGAATTAACTCATATGCCCCTTTCCAAATTGCTTTTGACAGAGGATCAGGCTACATTACCCTTTTTCCTTCAAAAGGCACCGGAGGGAATTCAGTTTGAGCTCCAGCATGTATGCAAAGACGGAAGTGTTTTCCCGGTTGATGTTAGCGCTAAGGGAGCAACCTCAAATGGAAATCCTATTATTGTAAGTATCATTCGCGATATTACTGACCGTAAAAATGCAGAGGCGACAGTTTGGCTAGAGAAAGAACGGGCCCAAGTCACTCTGGACTCTATAGGGGATGCAGTCATCACCACTGATGTTCGGGCGAATGTAGAGTATCTTAACCCAATTGCTGAAGCTTTAACTGGATGGAAAAATGCAGAAGCAGTTGGTCAGCCGTTGGAAAGAGTCTTTCGAATTGTCAATGAAGAAACTGGCGAATCGGTTAAAAGTCCGATTGAATGCTGTCTTCGTGAAGGGAGTGTTGTTTGTTTAGCGAACCATACTGTTTTAATCAACAGAGTTGGGGCTAACATCGCGATTGAGGACACGGCGGCTCCCATTCGAGACCGATCTAACGCGGTCATTGGAGCAGTTCTGGTGTTTCATGATGTGAGTTATAAACGAGCTCTTATGAAAGAACTGGCATATCAAGCGCATCACGATGCCCTAACTGGTCTTCCCAATCGGCTCCTCTTTACTGAGCACTTGAACCAGGCTTTAGCCCGGGCAAGGCGTAAGAAGGGTAAACTAGCGGTGATGTATTTAGATTTAGACCGTTTTAAATTGATTAATGATTCGATGGGGCATAACCTTGGGGACCTATTACTTAAAAATGTTGCGGAGCGTGTTCGCCAAACGTTACGTGAAGGAGAGACGCTTGCGAGACAGGGCGGGGATGAATTTTTAATCTTGCTCCCGGAAATTCAGAATGAACAAGAGGTAGTTGCAGTATCAGATCGAATTTTGAGGGTTTTCACCAATCCTATAATGCTCGAGGATAATGAAGTCTATATGAGTACGAGTATCGGGATTAGTCTTTATCCGAACGATGGCGATGACAGAGAAACTTTGTTGAAGCAAGCGGATACGGCGATGTATTATGCAAAGGAGAAGGGCCGAAATAATTACCAATTCTTTACTACAGGACTCAATATTAAGGCTAATGATCGGCTTTCGACAGAGAACAGCCTGCGTAAGGCTTTAGCCCGTGGAGAGTTTGTCCTTCATTATCAGCCTCAGGTCGATTTAGAAAGCGGATTAATTGTGGGTCTTGAGGCTCTAATTCGATGGAACTCGACAGAACGGGGAATCATTTCCCCTCTCTCATTTATTCCCATTGCGGAGGAAACTGGCTTAATTGTGCCGATCGGAGAATGGGTTTTGCGGACTGCCTGCGCTCAAAATATGGCCTGGAGAAGGCAAGGATACCCCTTCTTGCGAATGGCAGTTAATATCTCAGCTCGGCAATTTCGAGAACCGAATTTCATCAAACTTGTTTCGGGAATTTTACAGGAAACTGGCATGGATCCACAATGGTTGGAGCTCGAGATAACGGAAAGCATTGCCATGGAAAATGGTGAAACTTCGGTAGACATGTTGAATCGTTTTAAGGAGTTAGGGATCCGAATTTCCATTGATGATTTCGGAACTGGATTTTCGTCACTTAATTATTTGCGACGCATGCCGATTGATACCCTGAAAATAGATCAATCCTTTGTTCAAGATATCAGCACGGGAGAAAATGGAGAAGAAGTTGTTACGGCTATCATCCAGCTAGCTAAAAACCTTCGCTTGAAAGTCATTGCCGAAGGAGTTGAGACGGCTACCCAATGCTCCTTTTTAAAGGGCAAGCGGTGTGATGAAATGCAGGGTTACCTCTTTAGTCAAGCGGTAACATCTCAAGAGCTGGAAGAGATGTTTGGTCGTTCCTTAAAATAAAATATGGGCGAGTCCGTGAAAGCCGGGTACATATGTTTGATATGTGCCCGGCTTTCACGTGGTGAGAAAGTGCCTTATTTTTTTGTAAAGGATCCATGTCTAAAACTTGAAAGACGGACATACCTTCAATCAAGGGGGCAATGACGTTGTCGCTACATTACAAGTTATCGGTCATCAAGGAATCTAAAGAGGTGCATACAGTAAAACCTAAACCTAATGGAGGGTCTTCAACGAAGGAGAGCGTTTTCAGATCAAATCAAAGTTCAGTATTATGGGCAGATATGGCTAGATGGTTTAGTGAAGACATTCGTTCGATTATAAGCAATACTAGGGCGGTCGCCTTTCAAGAGGTTGAAGAAATACGATTGCGAATAGGTCAGCCGTTCTTAGTCCGGACATCAGACAAGGATATTTTCTTGAACCGGGAGGGTCGAGAGACGAGTCCTGACAAGGCTTATATTATTAATCGAGAAGATCTAGCGTGTGCTCTGGAACGAATGACCCAAAGCTCGGTTTATGCGGTTGAAGAGGATCTCAAGCAGGGCTTTCTAACTCTTCCTGGTGGGAATCGGGTTGGGGTAACAGGGGAGGTAGTTTTGCATCATGGTCTTGTTCAAACGATAAAGCATATTTCTTCCTTGAACCTTCGTATTGCCAGGGATATACAGGGACGAGGCCTTAAGATCTTGCCTTTGCTTATAGGGACTGATGGAGGGTTTTGTCACACGCTCGTGATATCCCCACCTCGTGCTGGTAAAACAACCCTCTTAAGGGATCTGATTCGTCTGATTAGCAATGGGGTTCCACAATTAGGGTTGATGGGTCAGACTGTTGGGGTTGTGGATGAACGTGGCGAACTTGCTGGAACTTGGCAAGGGATACCGACTTTCAATTTGGGATACCGTACGGACGTTTTAGATGGCTGTCCTAAAGCTTATGGGATGAGCATGATGGTTCGTTCCATGGCACCTCAAGTCATGGCGATGGATGAGCTTGGTCATACCGACGATGTTACAGCCTTAATGGACGCCTTGCGTACGGGGGTACAAATACTTAGTACAGCCCACGCTAGTTCTCTAGAAGAAGCTCGAAATAGACCGACTTTAGCTCATCTGTTGGATCAGGGAGTATTTGAACGTTTGGTTGTGTTGAGTAGGAAACATGGTCCGGGGACGATAGCAGGTGTTTACGATCTTAGAACTGGGAGGATCCTGTGATGCGTATATTGGGATGTATTGCTCTTATTGCGGGCTGCGGGTGTTTGGGATTGTGGTTGGCTCAGCGAATTCGGCGTCGACCGTTGGAATTGCGAGAATGTTTAATGGCCTTGGCACTTTTGGACACGGAAATTGTATGGGGTGCAACCCCTTTGCCAGAGGCATTCGGCATCGTGAAGGAACGTACAGATACCCCCTGGCAAGGGTTTTTTGCAGAACTCCAGGAACGTTTGCAGCGAGGAGAGTCAGCTAACAAGGCATGGAAAGACTCCATTATAACTCATAAACCTCATTTTTGTTTGCAGCAAGGAGACTGGCAAGTGATCCATGATGTGGGTAAAGGATTAGGCCGATCAGATCGTATGGAACAACACAAACAACTAGAACTCGTTCAGCGTCAACTCACATTAATAAAAGATCAAGCGGGAATATGGTCTGATAAACAAGCAAAAATGTGGTCTTATTTGGGTTTCCTCGGTGGGATCGCAGGTGTGCTCATTTTGATTTAACGGGAGAGGAGTCGATGGAATGAGCTTCAATCTTATTATTACTGTTGCTGGAATTGGTATTTTGGTCGGAGTACTAGCATCTGTGCTGAATCAATCTGGCCGCAGTGAAATGGCTCAAGGCGTTACAATCATGGGCGTGATCGTGGTCCTTTATATTGTGGTACAGTCTATTGCACAATTATTTACCTTGGTTAAGAGTGTTTTTAACCTTTATTAGGGGGCTAAGACGTGGAGATTTGGCAAATCGTAGGGCTAGCCCTGATTGTTACGGTGATCGGTGTTGTATTGAAACAAATTCGCCCAGAAATTGCGTTGCAACTGACGATATTAGCGAGTGCATCAATCTTTATTCTTATTTTGAGCAAGATCAAAGTCATTGTCGATCTGCTCCAGACTCTAGCAGATCAAGCCAATATCAGTTCTTATTATTTACTTATCGTTCTGAAGATCGTGGGTGTGGCTTATCTTGCTGAGTTTGGCGCTCAAATATGTCGTGATGCGGGGGAAAGTGCGATAGCGACTAAGATTGAGCTTGCCGCGAAAGTTGGGGTTATTGTCCTAGCGATTCCTATTATTGTAGCCATTACAGAGTCACTGGTACGACTCGTTCCGTGAGGTGATGTTATTTGCGGCGATTCATCATTAGTTTAGTTCTATTCGTTATCTTATTGAATGGGACAACTTCTCCCGTACTTGCCGAGGGAGTTGCCTCACAACCACAGGAGAAGGTAGAACTTACGCAACAAATTGATCTAAGTCAAATGCGAGGCTTTCTGGACCAACTGGATAGCGATGTTCAAGATGGAATGCCTGGTTTTTCTTTATCTCGCATGTTTGAAGAATTAAAAAACGGAAAACTGAATCTCCAACCAGAAAAGTTAGGACAGACCTTACTGACTATTCTGGGACGTGAAATCTTAAGCAGTGCTCCTTTAATCGGCAAGTTGCTGGTTTTAGCCGTACTCGGCGCTGTATTAGGACAGCTTCAGGTTGCATTTGGAGGAAGTGTCGGGAAAACGGCTCAGGTTATGACTTACCTGGTTTTGTTAAGCTTAGCACTAACGTCCTTTCGAGAGGCCTTACGTGTCGCCACGAATGCAATTGATCAGATGGTCGGACTCATGCAAACGTTGTTTCCCGTTTTGTTGACTTTATTAATCTCGATGGGGAATTTAACCAGTGCAGCTTTATTTAAGCCTCTTATCATGGGCAGTCTAACCGTTTTAGCAACCATTATCAAAACGGTTGTTTTACCACTCTTTTTCTTAGCTGCTATCCTAAAACTTTTCAATCATATCTCTGATCAGTTCAAGCTAAGTAAGCTCGCAGGACTTTTTGAATTCGCAGGAAAACTTTCCTTAGGGGTTATTATGACTGTGTTCATTGGAGTAATGACGGTGCAGGGGGTGACAGGAGGGGTTGCTGATAGTGTTGTTTTTCGTACGGCCAAGTATTCAGCGGATCTTATCCCGGTCATGGGTAAATTTTTCAAAGATGCCGTCGAACTGGTCATTACGTCCGGGCTTTTACTTAAAAATGCTGTTGGAATCGTCGCTTTAATTGCGATTATTGTTATTTGCCTAGGTCCTTTGGTTAAAATTCTTGCGATGCTTCTCGTTTTCCGCATTTCTGCGGCCCTTATCGAGCCACTCGGTGAAAAGGGCTTGGCGGATAGTCTTCAGGACATGTCCAAAAGTCTAATTTTCATTTTAGTAACGGTCACTTCAGTGGCGATTATGTTTTTTATGACTGTTGCCGTAGTTGTAGGAACGGGAACCTTTTCGGTGATGTTGCACTAAGGAGGTGAGGACTGTGCAAACGTTACAAACTCTTGTGCGCAATTTGGCTATGATTCTACTACTTGCTACCTTTCTTGAGATGTTGTTACCCAATAAATCTATGCGGGGGTTTGTTCAACTAGTGATGGGGTTGTTTGTGATTTCGGCAGTTCTCACACCGATCACTACCTTCTTACATACTCCGTTGTCAATGGAGGTTCCCGCTTGGTCAGCAACGACACCCCAGGATTTGCCCGCCATTGCCTCTGAAGGTCAAGGGATTAAAGTGGGACGGGATGCCGTCCAAGATCAATATCGGCAGATCCTTGTAAACCAGATCAAAGCGCTTGCGCTGAGTACTAATGGAGTCGAGTCTGCGGAGGTAGAGATCAAGTTCGAGGAGGGATTAGGGGGGGTAATAGATCAGCCAAAGATTACAATGGTTAGTGTTACGCTGACTTCTGTAAAGGGAGAAATACGGCCTGTTCAACCCATTGCCATCGGGCAGCAACGTCTCACTAATACGCAGTCAACTAAAGCGGAAGAAGTACGTGAAAGGGTTGCTGCACTCATGAGTTTGTCGAAGGATAAGATTCTAGTTCAAGAAATCTAGTGATAAAACTATTTGAAGGGAGGCTATAATCCGTGAAGTTTATGAAACTGATTTCATCGGATAAATTGTTAGTTAGTTTAGTCGCGCTTATTGCAGTTGGGATGTCTTTAATTTATTTAGGAAAAGGTACCATTGCCCCTGCTCAAAATTTGCAGGCAAAGTCTACATCAACTACCATCTCGACTCCAGAAACCAAGATTGGTGTTTTGGAAAAAGAATTAGAGGCTAAGCTACAAGCAAATATCTTGCAGATGGAAGGGGTAGGCAGGGTGCACGTTTCGGTAAGCTTTTCGACGGGATTAAAAAATGAGTATGCCCGAAATGCTAATGTTACGAAACGAACTTCGAAGGAAACCGACAAGACTGGAGGGACCAGAGAAACGACGGAAGTGACGGAAAATAACCAAGTAGTTATGCCTAGTGGTTCATCCCAGCCTGTTATGGTAATGGAGGATCGTCCAGAAGTGGCTGGGGTTTTGGTGATTGCGGAGGGGGCTCGGGATGCAAAAGTTAGAGAAGGAATTCATACGGCGGTACAAACACTCTTGAATATTTCAGGGACTAAAATTACCGTCGTGCCAATGGGAGGCGCATAATGAATGTTCAATAGTGCGAAGAGACCCATTGTGATGTTTATTGGGCACAAATCTCGGGTATTGTGGATAGGGTTCCTGACATTTGTAGTAATTCTTGGGATTCTGGGGGTAAGGTTAATTGACGAACCGCAGGTTTATTCTCCAGGTCAATCCAGCTTACCTGTCAATGCCAATATTGATAACACTTCAATTCAATTTCAAGTTGAACCTGTTAAGCCGGACGTATCGGGAGAGAACTATTTCGTGAATTATCGTTTGAAAAGAGAACAGTTTCGCCAGGAGACGAAAGCCATGCTCTCAGAGTTACTGAACTCAACTGTAGAGAAAAGTAAAGAGCAAGCACAAGAAAAATGGCTTGAACTCAGTACAAAAATACAAAAAGAAGGGGAAATCGAAAACCTCCTTAAAATAAAGGGCTTTCAAGATGCTGTGTCAGATGTGTTTTTAGAAAACGTTACAGTAATTGTTTATTCGACTAGCTTGACCCCGAATGAGGTGAGTATTATTCAAGACATCGTTAGCCGAGTAACAAAAGTGCGAATGGATAAAATTACGATTTCTATTAAAAAATAGATAGGATTTATGCTTAAAGTTCTTTGAATTAGGCAGGATAATGGGGTTGCTAGCGCGAATTTATAGAGATGGATAGGACGAAAGTCTTGGTTAAGAGGGTGAGGACACCGTGAATGAGCAGAATTCTTATTGCCGATGATGCAAGTTTTATGCGTCTGATGATTTGCCAGATTCTTGCACGCAAGGGTCTAACGAACATCGTAGAGGCTGAAAACGGTCGGCAGGCCGTGGAACGTTTTAAAACCAATAAGCCTGACCTTACGCTTATGGATATTACTATGCCGGAGCTCGATGGATTGGCCGCACTAGCGGAAATCTTAGAGATTGATTCTTTGGCCAAGGTAATTATCTGCAGTGCAGTAGCCCATGAAAGTATGGTTTTGGATGCATTAAAACGCGGAGCGGTTGATTTTGTGGTCAAACCATTTCGACCTGATGAACTTCTGCGGACGGTTTTGCAGCATCTAAAAAACTAGAAATCGGTTTGTTTGCATTTTCACGATTATAGAAGCTGTTGCATTTGTTAGCGGCAGCTTTTTTAAATTGCCCTAATATATTGTATACTTGGGCTTGTTTCGTTGAAAAAGGTACCTTTGCCCCATATAATAAGGTATATGTTTATACTTGGGAACCTATTGACTTCACCTAATGTGGGAAGCTCTAAAAAATCAATCTTTTGAAGAGTTACTTTAGATGGAGAATACAGAGAGGGGTAACGGCAATGAAACCAGTCAAGATTACGGATACGACATTGAGGGATGCTCACCAGAGCCTTTGGGCAACCCGGATGCGTACTGAAGATATGTTGCCGATCCTGTCGGATTTGGATGAGGCAGGTTTTTACTCGTTGGAAGTCTGGGGAGGAGCTACATTTGATGTTTGTCTGCGCTTCCTGGGGGAAGATCCTTGGGAGCGGTTGAGGCAGATTAGGAGCCGTGTTAAAAAGACACCACTGCAGATGTTACTAAGAGCGCAATCTCTGGTTGGTTATCAACACTATCCAGATGATGTGGTACGGGAGTTTGTATCTCTGAGTGTGAAAAATGGGATTGATATCATTCGGATTTTCGATGCGTTAAACGATGTCAGAAATATGATTGTTCCCATGGAAGCAGCTAAACAGGCGGGAGCACACGTTCAGGCGTCTGTTGTTTACACTATTAGTCCAGTGCATACGATAAAACATTATTTAGAAACAGCTATAGCTCTCGTCGAACTTGGTGCAGATTCTATCTGTATCAAAGATATGGCTGGTTTGCTCACACCTTTCAAGGCTTACGAATTGGTTTCGTTGCTGAAAAAGGAATTAGGAATTATGGTTCATTTGCATAGTCATTATATTGGCGGAATGGCCGTTGGAACGTACTTGAAGGCAGCTGAAGCCGGAGTGGATGTCATTGACACTGCCAGTGTTCCCTTGGCATTTGGTGCAAGTCAGCCTCCTGTCGAAACAGTCGTTCGGGCGTTTCAAGATACAGAGTTTGGTACCGGTCTTGACCTTCGTCATTTGTTCCATATTGCGAAGTATTTTGAAGCACTGCGTAAAAGTCGTGGCTTTGAACGCGGTATCACTCGAATTTCGGATATGAGAGTGTTTGAACATCAGGTGCCGGGGGGAATGATATCCAACCTTGTTTCTCAACTGGAAGAGCAACGAGCCCTGGAGCGCATTCATGATGTTCTGGAAGAGATACCGAAAGTCAGGGCGGATTTGGGGTATCCCCCCTTGGTTACGCCCACCAGTCAAATTGTTGGAACGCAAGCGGTATTAAACGTTTTGAGCGGGGCAAGATATAAATTAGTACCTGGTGAAGTCAAGGCCTATGTGCGTGGTTTATATGGTAGGCCCCCGGCGCCTATGAATCCTGAAATTCAAACGAAAATTATTGGAGATGAAGAACCGCTAACTGTCCGGCCAGCCGATCGGTTGGAACCGGGGTTAGCTAAAGCAGAACGAGAAAGTATGGGATTGGCTCGTTCTCCGGAAGATGTTATCAGCTATGCGATTTTCCCTCAGATAGCCAAGAAGTTTTTTGAGGAACGACAAAGCGGTTGCATCTCAAGAGAAGAACCCAAGGAAAGTAAGCTTAAAGACACAAAAAATTCAAAGGATATTAAAGAACCGTCCAAATCATGGGCAGCGGCATTTTCTAAGGAGGATTCCAAAATGAATTTAAAAGAAATCAAAGAGTTAATTAAAATTATAGATGAAACCGAAATTAGTGAATTGAATCTTGAAAGTGATGGAGTAAAGATTGCAATTCGCAAAGGACCAAGCATGGTTACCGGCGTTCCAGTCACAGCAGTCGCGCGCCAGGAGGTTTTGACGCAAGCTGTGTCCACTTCTGTTCAGCCTGCGCCCGTTATTGAAGCGGTGATGGCAAAAGCTCCGGAACCAGTTGCCCAAGCGAACACGGAGACTATTACCGCTCCTATGGTAGGAACGTTTTATAGCTCACAGTCTCCTGATGCGGCTGCTTATGTTGAGGCGGGACAGCGGGTCAAAGTGGGACAGCCGGTTTGTATTATTGAGGCTATGAAATTAATGAATGAGATTGAGTCGGAAATCGAAGGCAATGTTGTACAAGTTCTTGTTGAGAACGGGCAACCGGTAGAATATGGTCAACCGCTGTTTATTATTGAAAAATAAGGAGAAATGGCATGTTTAAAAAAATTCTGGTCGCAAATCGAGGAGAAATAGCCTTACGCATCATTCGAGCATGTCGTGAACTTGATATAGAGACAGTCGCTGTTTTTTCAGAGGGAGATAGAGAAGCTTTGCACGTTAAGGCTGCGGACGAAGCGGTATGTATTGGTCCAGTGTCAAGTGCCAAAAGCTATCTTAATATCCCTAATATCATTAGTGCGGCGGAATTAACGGGTGTCGACGCGATTCATCCCGGTTACGGTTTTTTAGCTGAAAATGCACGATTCGCAGAAATCTGTGAATCGTGCGGCATCACTTTTATCGGTCCGTCTCCTGAAGCTATTGAGAACATGGGGGACAAAGCCAAAGCACGTAAAACCATGATTGAGAGTGGTGTTCCTGTAGTCCCTGGTTCGAAGGATGTTATCAAAGATGAAGAAACGGCCGCCAAGGTTGCGGACGATATTGGTTATCCCGTATTAATTAAAGCATCAGCAGGTGGCGGGGGCAAAGGAATGCGAGTTGCCCAAAATTCCAAAGAATTGAGTAAATCGATTCAAGCAGCACAAAGCGAAGCTCAGGCTTCCTTTGGCAATGCAGAGGTCTACTTAGAGAAATACGTCGAAGAACCTAGACACATAGAGTTTCAGATTCTAGGTGATAAATATGGTCAGGTGGTACATCTAGGTGAACGAGATTGTTCACTGCAACGTCGTCACCAAAAACTTTTAGAGGAATCTCCCTCGAGTGCTATAACCCCGGAGTTACGAGCAAAAATGGGTGCAGTGGCAGTCAAGGCGGCTAAGTCAGTGAACTATTCGAATGCTGGGACGATCGAATTTTTATTAGATCGGCACGGTAATTTTTATTTTATAGAAATGAATACACGGATACAGGTTGAGCATCCGGTCACTGAGTTGGTGACGGGGCTGGACTTAATTAAGGAGCAAATTCGTATCGCTGCAGGGGAACCACTGGGATATACCCAAGAGGATATTCAAATTAGAGGCTGGGCAATTGAATGTAGAATCAACGCGGAAAACCCAGATAAAAATTTTATGCCCTCACCAGGACTGATCAAAATCTATCATGTTCCAGGCGGTCCAGGAGTACGAGTTGACAGTGCAGCGTACCAGGGGTATACAGTTTCACCTTATTATGACTCAATGGTTGGAAAGTTGATTGTCTGGGGTGCCACAAGACAAGAAGCTATTCAACGGATGAAGCGAGCACTTGAGGAATTTGTCATTGAAGGGATCCATACTACAATCCCATTTCAGTTGAAGGTGCTGGACAATGCCTTCTACCGTCGTGGGGAAGTGTATACGAATTTTATTCAACGGAGAATTTATGAAGAATAGACCCGTTAGTATAATGTCTTTGCCAGAACTCCCTTGATTTGTTATAATAGCAACGTTATAGTAGATGGTTTTGAGGTGTGGTAATCGAACCACGATCTCAAACATCGACTCAGTGGGAGGTGACGCATGGAAAGCTTGGAAATGGATAATTCCCTCGGTTCGATCCGAATTGCTGATGAAGTTGTGGAAATCATTGCGGGGTTAGCTGCTTCTGAAGTAGAGGGTGTAGTTGGCATGAGTGGAGGTCTTGTAGGAGATCTTGCACACATATTAGGTAGAAATAAAAACCTATCCAAAGGGGTAAAAGTAGAAGTCGGCGAACATGAGGTTGCCGTTGACCTCTTTATTGTCGTGGAGTATGGCGTGGCGATTCCCGAGGTCGCCTTAAACGTGCAGGGGTCGGTGAAGGATGCTATTGAAAGCATGACAGGGCTTAGGGTAGTGGAAGCAAATGTTCATGTACAGGGAGTAAATTTCAAACCAATTCCTGAAACCAAAGAAGAAGACTTCCGTCTGAAGTAGAGTGGGCCCCCCCTGGAAATACCAGGGGGGGCTTCTGAAAGAGGGGACGATAAATGTTAGCCTATGCTTTAGGACTCCTTCTGATTGCGGGAGCCCTTTGGATATTAGCCATGGCCACAGGGTGGGGACTTCCGTATGTTCTGCTCGCTCAAGGGCTTGAGTGGCTAAAAGCAAACCCTTGGGAAAGTACTATGGTGGCAGCACTTTTGCTCGCGTTGGGTTTACTTTTGTTTGTGAGACCGCGCGAAGGTACAGACCGTGCCATTCGAACGTCCTCGAATGGGGGAGATGTTCTCATTTCAATGGATGCTTTGCAGGAGATCATTGCCCGAAGTGCAACAGAGTTGAAGGGTGTTCTACAGATTCAATCGAGTCTTAGAGAGTGCGAATCTGGCCTTCAGATTACGGTCTCTTGCCAATTAGAGCAGGGTGTTCTCATTCCCCAAACCTCCGCGGATCTCCAAAAGAAGGTTAAACAGGATGTCGAACTTTACACGGGAATTACGGTGACAGAGGTGAGAGTGCTGGTGCGTCGGCTGGATAAGGCCCGTAGTACAGGGCGCGTTCGATGAATGGGCTCACACAAATTGGAGAAAAGATTTCGAAATTTTTGGTTTGGGCCATGGATAATCATACAGGCAAACTCATTGGAACATTTATAGGGGTTTTATTGGGTTTATTGATGGTGACTTTGGGCTTTTGGCGTACGCTAGTATTAGCCTTGTTTGCTATTCTGGGATTTGTCTTAGGAAAGCGCCAAGATGACCATAAAGATATTTTAACTTGGTTGGAAAGAAACTTTAACAAGTACTAGGAGGAATTTCCTTGAGTCGAAGATTAGCCCGTGAAACAGCATTACAAGTGCTTTTTCAAAAGGACCTAACGAAAGAACCGTTGATTATTGCGGAGGCAGTTCAACGTTGGGCCGTAGAATTTGACGTCCCCGAGGCAAGTATTCCCTTTGCCCAGGAATTGGTCGAAGGAACTATTACTCACCAACGGGAAATAGATCAGAAGATTGCTTCCCTTGCCCAGGAATGGAGCATTGGCCGTATGGCGAATGTGGATCGGAATGTGATGCGTTTAGCTACGTACGAGATACTATTTTGTCCTGATATTCCAGGTCGAGTAAGTCTTAATGAAGCAATTGAGCTGGCGAAACGTTTTGGCGGAGAGGAATCGGCAAAGTTCGTTAATGGAATTCTTGATAGAGTCGTGGAAGGTATCACGAAAACAGAGCGCAAAGGGGCTGAGTAATTACTTTTATTTGATTTCAACATGTAGCCTTGAAGGAAAATCGAGTAAAGATCTAGAATAAGCATAAAATGTGAGAAAAATTTTCTAGACATTGAGGAGGAGTCAAATGTACCGCGTCGTTAAGAAGAGACTGTTAGCATCGGCTATTGCCTTGCTTGAAGTCGAAGCACCGGCAGTGGCTGCGAAAGTAGAAGCAGGCCAATTTGTTATTGTTCGAGTGGACGAGCTTGGTGAACGTATTCCGCTTACTGTCATGGACTTCGATCGGAAAAAGGGCACCGTCACGATTGTTGTGCAAGATGTAGGATATTCTTCGGCCATCATCACGGGCATGAATGAAGGGGATGAATTCCAAGACTTTGTGGGACCGTTGGGTGTTGCGTCTGAAATTGAAAATCACGGTACTGTTGTTCTCATCGGAGGGGGGTTAGGTATTGCTCCTATTCATCCGATCGCACGGGCTTTAAAAGAAGCGGGGAATCATGTGATTTCCGTCTTGGGTTCAAGAAGTGCAGACCTTCTGATTTTGGAAGAAGAGATGCGCGCTGTGAGTGATGAAATTGTTATTGCCACAAACGATGGCAGTGCAGGCGTAAAAGGGTTTGTGACAGACGGGTTAGCAAAAGTCTTGGAACAAGGTCATAAGGTTGAGGCAATTTGGGCGATTGGCCCTATGGTTATGATGAAGGCAGTAGTGGATTATACCCGTCCTTTGGGTCTCAAAACGATCGTCAGCATGAATCCAATTATGGTTGACGGGACAGGAATGTGTGGCGCTTGCCGAATCAGTGTGGGCAATGAAACTAAGTTTGCTTGTGTAGATGGACCAGAGTTTGATGGGCATTTAGTTGATTTTGATTTAGCTATGAAGCGTCTTGCTTTTTATAAAGATGAAGAAAACCGGGCTAAGGCACGGCTAGAGTGTAACCATGAAGGAGGGCATCATTAATGACTGAGAAGGTTGAAAGCACAAAAAAAGTAAAAATCCCTCGTCATGAAATGCCTTGCCAGGACGCTCAGGTTAGAGCGCATAACTTCGAAGAAGTCGCACTAGGCTATTCAAAAGAAACGGCCATTGAAGAAGCAAAGCGTTGTTTACAATGTAAAAACCCTAAATGCATTACGGGATGCCCTGTGTCAGTTCTCATTCCAGATTTCATCAAACAGATTGCAGAAGGGGATTTTCAGGAAGCCGCCAAAGTTCTGAAAATTAAGAATTCTCTGCCAGCTGTTTGTGGTCGAGTTTGCCCCCAAGAATCTCAATGTGAAAGCAAATGTATTGTGGGGATTAAGGGAGAACCTGTGGCTATTGGTCGTCTTGAACGCTTTGCTGCCGACTTTGGCATGAAAGCGGAAAAATCAAAGTTTGAAAAACCAGAGTCTAGCGGAAAACGTGTTGCAATCATTGGAGCGGGGCCATCAGGGTTGGCGTGCGCAGGAGATTTAGCGAAGGCCGGGCACGCTGTTACCGTTTTTGAAGCGCTCCACGTTGCAGGGGGCGTTCTGATGTATGGTATACCTCAGTTCCGTCTGCCGAAGGAGATTGTTCAGACTGAAATTGCAAACCTCAAAGAAATGGGCGTTGAGATCCTTACCAATCAAGTTGTTGGTAAAATTACGTCAGTCGATGAACTCATGGAAAACGGATATGACGCAGTGTTCATTGGTACAGGCGCAGGGCTTCCTTACTTTATGGATATCCCGGGCGAGAATCTGAATGGGGTCTATTCTGCGAATGAGTTTTTGACCCGTACCAATTTAATGAAGGGTTATAAATTCCCGGACTATGCGACTCCAGTAAAAGTAGGGAAAAACGTTGCTGTACTCGGTGCTGGTAACGTTGCGATGGACTCGGCGCGTACGGCTTTTCGTTTGGGTGCAGAAAATGTTTACGTTATCTATCGTCGTTCACGCGATGAGATGCCTGCACGGAAAGAAGAACTTGAGCATGCGGAAGAAGAAGGAATTCAATTCCGTCTGTTAACCAATCCCGTTTCCATCGAAGGTGATGAGCGTGGATGGGTAAAAAGTCTAACTTGCTTGCGTTATGAACTCGGAGAACCGGATGCTTCTGGTCGACGTGCACCTGTTGCGATTCCAGGATCAGAATTTGATATTCCGATGGATACAGTAGTCGTGGCGATTGGACAGGGCCCGAACCCCTTGGTAACGACATCCACTCCTGGCTTGGAGTTAAACAAACGAGGTAACATTGTTGCAGATGCAGAAACGTTAATGACTTCTAAACCGGGTGTTTTTGCAGGTGGAGACATTGTTACGGGTGCCGCAACTGTTATCTTGGCCATGGGTGCTGGTAAAAAGGCTGCTGCAGGTATCGATCAATATCTTAAAGCAAAGTAAACTAGCACAGTAGAAGCTGAACCGAATCCTCAGAACGGCTCATCTCATATGTAATTTTTAAGAACTCCCACTCATAGACGTGGGAGTTCTTAAGAATCAAATAAGTCTGAATTTTGGTGCAGATTAGCAAGAAAAACAAAGAATTATGGTAATTTCTGAAAGGAGTGTGTAGATTGGCTCAATTATTGGATGGTAAAGCGGTATCGAAAATTCTTAAGGAAGAAATTCGTGAGGAAATTGCACAGTGGAAAGAAAAAGGCGTGCAGCCTAAACTTGCGGTAATTCTAGCAGGGGATGATCCGGCCTCGGTGGTTTATGCACGGTCAAAGCAGAAAGTCTGCGAGGGTATAGGCATGGCCTTTGAACTTTTTACGATGCCCGCAGCTACACCAGAAGCCGACATTCTTGCACGGATTGAAAGCCTAAACAATGATCAGGAAGTCCATGGTATTATGATCGAACTCCCACTTCCTAAGGGAATTCAGAAAGAAAAGGTCATGGCGGCAGTACGACCTGATAAAGATGTCGACGGAGTTCATCCCATTAATCGAGGGTATATTTTAAGCGGCGAGGAAGGGCTCTTTCCAGCCACTCCGCAAAGCTGTATTGAGCTGCTTCTGCGTTCCGGTGTTGCCATTGCAGGAAAACATGTCGTCATTGTTGGACGTGGAGAAACCGTTGGCAAGCCCCTTGTTTTCCTTATTCTAAAGCATAATGCGACCGTAACTATTTGTCACTCTAAAACACCCGACTTAGGGGCATTTACCCGTCAGGCGGATATTTTGATTGCAGCGGTGGGTCGCGCTAAGTTAATCAAAAAGGAAATGGTCAAGACGGGAGCGATTGTTGTCGATGCGGGAATCAACGAGACCCCAGAGGGAATTTGCGGGGATGTGGATTTCCAAGCCGTCCAAGAAGTGGCCGAGTTGATTTCTCCAGTACCGGGAGGAGTCGGTTCTCTGACCACTGCTTTGATTATGCGCAACGTTCTTAAGGGAATCGTTCTGCAAGGAGGGGCGCGTTAATGGATATGAATAAGATTTGGCAATGGACGACGGAAGAATTTCTGACGGTATCTGCAAGTTCCTCCCCGACACCGGGAGGGGGAAGTGTTTCTGCTTATGTTGGAGCATTAGCTGCGTCAATGACTTGCATGGTTGCTAACCTCACAGTCGGAAAGGAAAAGTATAAAGAGGTCGAACCTCAAGTGAAGGAGATCTTGTCTGAGGCAGAAACGGTTTTAGGTATGTTGAAAACTGGATTAAGTCAAGATATTGCCGAATTCTCCAATTTTATGGATGTTTTAAAACTACCAAAAAACACTGATGAGGAAAAAACCGTGCGTGCTGGAAAAATGCAAGAGGTGTTAGTTTCAGCTACGGATACTCCACTGGGAATTTCCCAAAACTGTTTTAAGGTTTTGCAATTGGCGCAGAAGTTAGCTCCGATCGGTAACAAAGGGGCGATTAGTGATGTTGGCGTTGCTGCTTATTTAGCGGAGAGCGCGCTGAAATCTGCGATGCTCAGCGTGGACATTAACCTACCTCAGATCAAAGATGAAGGGTATCAGGAGCGGGTCAAGGCAGAACGAGTAAGACTATTTGAACAAGCGGCTGTTATTTGTGCTGAGACGGTTGCGGTTGTCCAAAGTCGAATGTAAGAATGCGAGGTTCGGAGTGGATGCGTGAGGTTCGAAGCTTGCCTTAGAAACTGTAACTTAAGAGATAAAAAGCAAGAGGTTAGGGAATAATTCCTTACCTCTTGCTTTTTTTGCCGGAAGGTCAATCTTTTTGGGCGTATAAATCAAATGAAAGCTACGAACGAAAAGGTATTGAGTATCAAGTATCAAATGTTGAATTTGTCTGAATGGCGTGGGCTTTTGAACCCACTCTAGCTTTCTAAGGCTTGGTACTAGAAGTTTTCTATTATGTTATAATAGGCTCTGAGGTGAAGCTTGTGCCGAAGATTTGGATGGTATCCGAGCTTGTAGGGCAAATTGGTCAAGTCCTGCAGGAGCGGATAGACTTACAAAATTGCTGGATCAGTGGTGAACTTTCGAACTTTAAGAACCATCGTGCTTCCGGACACTGGTATTTTACTCTGAAAGACGAGTCGTCCAGTCTTAAAGGGGTAATGTTTAAGAGTCGGTCGGAACGCGTTCGTTTTGTCCCTACAGATGGATTAAAGGTTGTAATTCGGGGAAATATCCGTATGTACGAGCGAGAGGGAACGATTCAATTCTATGCTGAAGAAATGGAACCGAGTGGATTGGGCCAACTTTATTTGGCATATGAGCAACTTAAAAAGAAACTTGCTGGAGAAGGGTTATTTGATCCGATACGCAAGAAAGAGATTCCACGCTTTCCACTGCGAATCGGGATTGTAACTAGTCCGACTGGAGCTGCGATTCGGGATATTCTTAACATTATGGGGCGTCGGCATCCAAGAATGTCCTGGCTCTTGGCGCCAGCGGCAGTCCAGGGAGAAGCGGCACCAAGAGAAGTTGCACAGGCGATCGCTCGCCTTAACCGTTATGGAGCTGTCGACGTGATCATTGTAGGGCGTGGAGGGGGATCTTTGGAAGAGTTATGGGCTTTTAATACTGAAGTAGTCGCCCGTGCTATTGCAGCATCCGCTATTCCGATTATATCAGCCGTGGGGCATGAAACAGATGTCACTATTTCAGACTATGTTGCGGATCTGCGTGCGCCAACACCTTCAGCGGCGGCTGAATTGGCTGTACCAATCCTACAGGATTTACAGTATCAAGTGACCCAACTAAGCATTCGGCTCCAGGGTGCTATGGGAATGCTCATCGAGCGTAACCGTCAGAACCTTGAGCGGCTCGCCAACAAGGGCCCACTCAGAGATCCTTATTGGCGAATCGATCAAAATCGTCAACGCATAGATACTCTACAAATGCGCCTGCAAGAGGGTATGACTAGATTTGTAATCGATAAAAATGGTATACTTGAATTATTGGCTGCTAGGCTGCATTTGCTGAGCCCTTTGGCTATTTTGGGGCGAGGATACTCGTTAGCCTACGATGAGGGGGGAAATCTTCTTCTGTCCGCTCAAAAGGTGGAGCTCCAGGAAAAAATCCGGATTCGTTTAGGAGAAGGAAGTTTACGCTGCCAAGTGTTAGAAAAGGGGATTTGATCTATGATACTTGAAGAATCACCGACTACGATAGATAGGAATGAGGACCAAGAACCAAAATCTCTGGAAACAGGGCTTCAGAATTTGGAAACGATCGTCAAGACTCTTGAACAAAAGGACCTTCCGTTGGAAAAAGCATTAAGCTTATTCAAGGAGGGGGTAGGTCTTGTACAATACTGTTCTAACGTGTTAGATCAAGCTGAAAAACAGATGGAGATTCTTCTTGAAGGCCCAGACGGACAGTTGCAGATCGAACTTGCAAGTTTTGAAGTGGAAGGGTGAACGTATAACGTGTTTAAGGAGACCTTTCAACGCTATCTAACCATGATCGAAGAGACCCTTGCACAATTGCCGTGGGACCAGGACATCTTAAATCAGAGCATGTCTTATTCCCTGATTGGGGGAGGAAAGCGTATTCGACCTGTTTTGGCACTGGCCTCGGCAGAAGCAGTAGGCGGAAATCCAAAAGCAATTTTGCCGGCGGCTGTGGCAATTGAACTCATTCATACCTACTCATTAATCCATGATGATTTACCGGCTATGGATAACGACGACTATCGAAGGGGAAGATTATCTAATCATAAAGTTTTTGGGGAAGCCCATGCAATTTTAGCGGGAGATGCGTTATTAACTTATGCCTTTGAACTATTGGCTGATTCTGAACTCGGTCAGCCTGACCGGCAGCTTCTTATTATTCGTGAGGTTGCAGTGGCCGCCGGAAAAGCGGGCATGGTTGGAGGTCAAGTTGCCGATCTGGCAGGAGAAGGAAAGATTCTAAAGCTAAGTGAAATTGAAGAAATTCATAAGGCTAAAACGGGGGCATTACTAACGGTTTCTGCTCGGCTTGGTGGTATCCTAGCGGGCGGTACTAAGCAGCAAGTCGGAGCATTGACAGATTATGCCCAAGCGTTAGGATTAGCTTTTCAAATAAAGGATGACATTTTGGATGTTGTTGGAGACAGTGAAACCCTCGGGAAACCTGCTGGGAGCGACCTCCGTCAAGGTAAGGCGACCTACGTTTCTTTACTCGGGCTGGAAGGCGCAAAACGTCAGTTGCAAGCCCAAATTTCAAAAGCACTATCTTCTTTGAAGTCGTTTGATAAAGGCGCAATCTTTCTAAATGAGCTAGCATACTACATTGAACAACGCCAGCATTGAAAGAGGTCGTTATGATGCCGATTATCCCGGGAATCTTTTATAATGCAATTCTTGTGTCAGCTGTGACCGCTTGGTTGATAGCCCAACTGTTAAAGGTCGTCGTTAATCTAGTCTTGTTAAGAAAACTAGATTTTCAGCTTCTTTTCAGTGCAGGTGGGTTTCCAAGTTCTCACTCTTCAACAGTAAGTGCTTTGGCTTTAGGTATCGGGAAATACTATGGCTGGGATTCTCCCATATTCGCTGTATCTGCCGTTTATGGTATGGTTGTGATGTATGATGCGGCTGGCGTGCGACGTGCTGCGGGAAAACAGGCAGAGGTCCTAAATCAGTTAGTTGAACGTTTATATCAGGGACCTGACCTCGCCCAAGAGCGGCTAAAGGAACTGATTGGTCACACTCCGTTTGAAGTCTTTGGGGGTGTGATCGTGGGAATTATTGTGGGTTTGCTGATCTAAAGGATCTAGTTGGGGAGGGTAATGATTCTATTGGCAGTGCGCAAACGTAAAAGCTGGAAGCACCTAGTAATCGTCTTTATCGGGAGTTTTGTCATTGCAGCCATAGTTGGGATAGGTTCTGAACTCTTAATGCGCCATACGTCATCATTATGGTTGGCAGCATTGTTTCTCTTAGCGGTGATAGGAGTTCATGTTATTTTTGACGTTATTGGGATTGCGGCTACCGCAGCGAATGAGGCACCTCATCATGCAAAGGCAGCGAACCGAATTAAGGGTGCACGTCAAGCTGTATATCTTGTGCGACATGCAGACTTGGTGGCGAATATGGCGAACGATGTCGTAGGAGATATTACGGGCACATTAAGTGGAATGTTGGCCGCTGCCATTGTTATAGATATTATCCGTTTATACCCGACGTTGGGTGCGAAAGAAATTTGGCTAACGACTCTAATCTTGGCCTTGGTGGCGTCCATAACCGTAACAGGCAAAGCTGTGGGAAAATCTCTGGCAATACAGGAGGCCAATGAAGTTATTGCCTGGGTCGGAATTGTCCTTGCTACTGTCGAGCAGATTGCGGGTTGGAATCTTACTGGACCAAAAAAGCGAGGGGGCAAGAAGAATGGGACTACTCGAAAAAATTCATGAACCAAAGGACTTGCGCTCGTTAGACTTGCCCAAACTAAAGATATTGGCGCAAGAGATACGGCAAGAAATGATTGACGTGGTCTCCAAAAATGGGGGGCATTTAGCGCCGAACCTTGGAGTTGTCGAGCTTACCTTGGCGTTACACCGGACATTTGACAGTCCTCAAGATAAAATTATCTGGGATGTTGGTCATCAGACTTATGTACATAAGCTTTTAACCGGTCGAGTGGAGAGCTTTAACACTATTCGTCAATATCATGGACTGTCTGGCTTTCCTAAACGGGCGGAGAGCGAGCACGATTGCTTCGAAACAGGTCATTCTAGTACCTCCATATCCGCTGCCGTTGGCTTTGCCAAAGCACGGGATGTGCTTCGAGAGAGCCACCATGTTGTGGCGGTGATCGGGGATGGAGCAATGACGGGTGGCATGGCTTTTGAAGCTTTAAATCATGCTGGACATACTGAAACTAATATGATTGTGGTTCTGAATGATAATGAAATGTCTATTTCTCCTAATGTTGGGGCAATGTCTTCGTATCTAAATCGATTAAGGACAGACCCACTCTATGATAAGCGAAAAGAAGATATTGAAGACCTGTTAAAACGCATTCCGGGCATTGGATCAAGAGTTGCTAAGGTGGTGGCAAAAGCCAAGGATAGTTTGAAATATCTGCTGGTTCCAGGACTGATCTTTGAGGAATTGGGATTCACGTATTTAGGACCGATTGATGGACACGATCAAGCCTTAATGGAGCAGGTTCTAGACCAAGCTAAAAATAAAAAAGGACCAGTGCTTGTACATGTTGTGACACGCAAAGGAAAAGGGTATAAACCTGCTGAAGAAAATCCGGATATTTTCCATGGGGTTGGCCCGTTTGATACGGAAACTGGCAAGATCATAAAGAAATCGGCCCCACCCACTTACACGGCTGTCTTTGGTGAAACCCTCTGTGCTCTCGCCGAGGAAAATTCTAAAATCGTTGCGATCACTGCAGCAATGCCTGGTGGGACAGGCCTTAATCTGTTTGCACGTCAATTTCCAGAACGCTTTTTTGATGTCGGAATTGCGGAGCAACATGCTGTAACCTTTGCAGCTGGGTTGGCGTTTGGAGGGCTTAAACCCGTAATCGCAATTTATTCTACCTTTTATCAGCGGGCCTATGACCAAGTGCTACACGATGTTTGTTTGCAAAATGCTAATGTGGTAATTGCAATTGACCGTGCTGGAGTCGTCGGAGATGACGGACCAACACATCATGGTGTATTTGATGTTTCAATCTTTCGGATCATTCCTAACCTGGTCTTCATGGCCCCAAAGGATGAAAATGAATTACGCCATATGCTCTACACAGCGTTACAATATAGCGGGCCTGTGGCGTTGCGTTATCCGAGATCGGTCGGGACGGGCGTGAAGCAGGATGAAACTCTTAAGGAAATTCCAATTGGTAAAGCTGAAGTCCTACGTGATGGCAAAGATGTGACCATAATTGGGGTCGGGCCGATGGCGAATATATGTCTTATTGCAGCTCAGGAGTTACGCCACCTTGGAGTGGAGGCTGCGGTCATTAATTTGCGTTATATTAATCCACTTGACCGTGAACTCCTCTTACATTATGCGCGCTTAACCAAACATTTTATTACGGTAGAAGACCATGTTCTACAGGGGGGGATGGGAAGCGCCATCTTGGAACTTCTGGATGAAGAGGAAGTAGAAGGGGTGGCCTTCGAACGTCTGGGGTATTCTGGATTTGTGGATCAAGGATCGATTCCTCAACTTCATAAGGTCCATGGATTATCGGTGAAAGGGATAGTGCGAGCAGCGGAACGCTTACAATTAATTCGTCACGTTGCACAATCCTAAGAAGAGCAGCTTATGGACAGAAGGAAGGAATACTGTGGCTAAGGGGAAAGAACGCATTGATGTATTAATGGTTAAAAATGGGTTGGCAGCTAGTCGTGAGAAGGCGAAAGCATTGGTTATGGCGGGAATCGTTTTTGTAAGTTCACAGCGCGTGGACAAACCAGGTACGGAATTGCCGATAGATTCTTTAATCGAACTTAAAGGTGAAACCCTGCCGTTTGTTTCGCGCGGAGGACTGAAACTAGCCAAAGCAGTGAAAGTCTTCCAAATCCCATTTAAGGATATGGTCGTAGCTGACATTGGAGCTTCGACAGGTGGTTTTACGGATTGTGCCTTGCAAAACGGCGCCAAACGAGTCTATGCTGTGGATGTAGGGTATGGACAGCTAGATTGGAAACTTCGGACAGACCCTCGGGTCGTTTCGATGGAGCGGGTAAATGCTCGCTACCTTAATCAAGATTCCCTTCCTGAGAAGGTGGATTGGGTCGTTTCAGATGTGGCATTTATCTCCATAACAAAGATATTTTCAGCAATGCTAACGATTCTCAAAGACGACGGGCAAGTAATGTCTTTAATCAAGCCCCAATTTGAAGCCGGACGAGAGTATGTTGGAAAAAAAGGCGTTGTCAAAGATGCAAATATTCATAAACAGGTTCTGGAGACGGTCCTAAGTCAGGCGGAAAGTGTCGGCTTCAGCATCCTAGGTTTAGACTATTCACCGATTCGCGGCCCAGAGGGTAATATTGAGTACCTTGCCTGGATGGGATTGCAAACCGTTTCTGAAATGAATTGGAATTTAGAGCTGGAACGTGTGGTTCAAAGTGCTCAGAAAGAGACGGAGTGACAAATGGAAAGAGTCGTTGGTTTATGGCTCAATAAAAGTAAACCAGAAGCCCAGACGTTAGCTCTCCAAATTGAACCTTGGTTCAAAGCTCGTGGGTGGGACGTTTTAACCGAGTGGGAAGATATTGTTGAGCGCAGAGCACAGTTTCTTATTTCCTTAGGTGGCGATGGAACATTGCTTCAAGCAGCTCGAGAAGGTGCATCGTTTGGAATTCCTGTTTTAGGTGTTAACTTTGGTCGCTTAGGATTTTTATGCGAAATTGAACGGGAAGAAATTTTTAGCACCTTAGAAAAGATTTTGCGGCAAGAATTTAAGATTCAAGAACGTCTGATGTTGAATGCGATCATTAAGCGGGTCGGTAAGGACGATCTTTCTCAGATGGTCTTAAATGATATCGTGTTTTCCAGAGAGAGTAACGACGGGGTTATAACACTTCAAGTGAATCTGTCTGGGGAACCCTCGGTAAGTTATCCAGCCGATGGCTTGATTATCTCGACCCCGACTGGTTCAACCGCGTATTCGCTTTCGGCATTTGGGCCGATTATTAGCCCGAATGTTCAAGCAATTTTACTAACGCCGTTGGCCGCGCACTCCCTGTCTGCGCGCCCTATGGTTGTCTCAGATCATGAAGAAATTCAAATCCTTCTAGCTAATGGGGAGCAATGCCTAGTGACCTTTGATGGGCGACATAGTGTCAAAATCTGCGCGGGAGATACTGTCGTTATTAAGACGGCTTCCATAAAGGCTCAGCTAATTCGGGTTGGCAGCCGAAGTTTTCCACAAGTGGTTCGAGAAAAGTTGAGGGATCGTTGGCATGAATAAAAGAGCATTCCTTGATAGAATGTGATTGAAAGAACATTGGAGGCTTGTGTATGAAAGCCCGTCGCCAGATGAAGATACAAGAAATTATCACGAAGCAGACCATCCGTACTCAGGAAGAACTTGCCGATCGATTGCATATAGCGGGCTTTGATGTCACTCAGGCAACGGTCTCACGAGATATTAAGGAAATGGGACTCATTAAAGTCCCGAGTTCTGATGACGAATATCGGTATGCTGTACCGAGCGAGGTCCATCCGACAAACTTGCAGGATCGTCTTAAACGATTACTACGCGAAACTGTGGTTTCGATTAATGACACAGAAAGTCTTGTCGTTATTCGAACGATCCCAGGAAACGCACATGCATTAGCGGCAGTCATGGATAATAGTCATTGGGAAGAGGTGATAGGCACAATAGCTGGAGATGACACGATTCTGCTGATTATTAAGCCGAAAGAGGCAGTTCCTACGGTCTTAGAACGGATTACCACCTTGCTTGGATAGGAGGTTGAAATTATGCTTGCGGAGATGCACGTGGAGAATTTCGGGTTGATGGAAGCAGTTCGTTTGAATTTTGGCCGTGGGTTGACGGTGTTTACAGGAGAAACCGGAGCCGGAAAATCAATGCTGATCGATGCTTTAGGGGTTCTATTAGGTGGACGAGCTAGCGTAGATCTGATCCGGCACGGGGAGGTTCGGGCCAGGATTGAAGGGGTTTTTGAAAACCTTGTACCAGAGTACTTATTAAGGCTTGAAGAGGCTGGTTACCCCGTCGAAGAGGGTCAATTGTTCCTCTCTCGCGAAATGAATTCCTCAGGAAAAAACATTTGCCGTGTTCAAGGTCGTACGATTCCGTTAACCCTATATCGCTCACTTTGCGTAGGGCTGGTGGATATTCACGGGCAAATAGAACATCTGTCTCTCTTTCGCTCTGAGACTCACAGAGACCTTCTGGATGCTTTGGGGGGGCTTCAGGACGATGTTGCCTTAGTGAATAAAGCCTCTAAAGCTTATCATGCGATCCTTCGTAAAGAACGGGAGCTGTCCCTTTCAGAAGAGGAACGCCAAAAACGCGAGGAAATTCTGCGGTATCAAATCGAGGAAATCGATCAGGTTAATCCGCTTCCAGGTGAAGAAGAAGAACTTACTCAAGAGAAGAAACGCTTAAGTAATGCGGAACGAATTACTAGTTTGGTTTCTGATGCCTATGTTGCCCTTTATGAGGGGTCAGCGGGCAAACTAGCGGCGTTTGACCTTTTGGGTCAAACGCGTAAATCCCTTCAAGAGCTGGCGCGGTTAGATGAGGCATTTGAAGGTTTCGAGCAAATCGAGTCCATCTATTATGCAACCGAGGATTTGGCGGATCAAGTCAGGTCATACCGTGATAATTCTGAGTTTGAACCGGGAAGACTAGACCAGATCGAGGCTCGGCTTATACAGTTAAATAGACTCCGGAAATATGGTGCGATTCTCGAAGAAGTTTTGGAAAAACGTGCGACAATGTTTGAAGAGCTAGATCAGATCACCCATGTGCAGGAGCAATTTGAAACGATCAATAAAGAAAAGATGATGACACGTCAAACCTATGAAATGGTTGCGAAGTTGCTTAGTCAAAAACGTCTCGATTTCGCAGAACGAATCGAAAAAGGTCTTAACTTAGAACTTGCGGATTTAGGCTTGGATAGAAGTCGGTTTGAGGTTCGATTTACACCGAACGAAGAGCCAGCGGGTGGTGGTGCTGAGATGGTAGAGTTTTATTTCTCAGCCAATCTCGGAGAACCCCCTAAACCTCTGGCGAAAGTTGCATCTGGTGGAGAGATGTCTCGTTTAATGTTGGCATTAAAAAGTTTACTGGCCAAAGTGGAGTCAGTTGGAACGTTTGTCTTTGATGAAGTTGATAGTGGAGTCGGAGGTAGGACTATCCATAAGGTGGGTGAAAAGCTGGCGAAAATTGCCCAGAACAAACAGGTTTTTTGTATCACTCATGCTGCTCAAGTGGCCGCATTTGCAGATGTTCATTATGGCATACTAAAAGAAGTAAACGGCGAAAGGACACGGACACGAGTAGATCCGTTGTCAGAGTCTGACCGTATTGAGGAGCTTGCCCGGATGCTGGGAGGCGGAGAAGATGAAATTGCGCGTAAACACGCCCATGAGCTATGGCAACGGTCTGGGCACAATAGATAGATTGGGTCATGTTTAATTTAAAACGAAAATACCTACCTTAAAACTTGGCAATTGTTATAATTTGTGAATTCGATAGTTTTCCATATTCGTTCAATTGGATTTTCTCCTGTCTGTGCTTGGCTTAGACTGCAAAACATAAATATGCAGTCTTTTTCTTTTGCCTAATATGACAATGTTTTAGAAAATATGGTACGGTTTTTACAGGATGAAACACAAAGGATTTGGTTAATTTAAGATCAGAATTCACTTAAACTTATAATGAATAACGCTTTAAAAAAAGAGGAAAAAGGAAGAAAAAATGGGGAGAACAGAGTGGAGGATGATAAGAGAGTGAAAAAAAATAAAAGTTACTTTTTGATTTTTTTTATCAGTCTCTTGTTCTGCACCTTCCTATGTGCGAGTCCCGATTTTAAACGTTTGGTAGAATTCCCTGAACAATATTTAGCTCAAGACAATCAAGAAGAACCTCAATTTAATGGAATCTGGTCTAAAATCATAACGGTAGAAAAAGTGCCTATAAATCAAATTGTTTCAGTTTCATCGGGGATGTCTTCATCTAAAGGATCAGAAAAATTAGAAGTAGCTTATAAGCTATTTGGAATTTTTCCTCTAAGGTCAGGTGAGGTAGAAGTAATGACTCCCATGAAATTAATACCGGGAGGACAGTCTATTGGGGTTACTTTGCAAACCAAGGGTGTTATGGTAGTCGGACAAGCCCCTGTTGTTGACAAAAGTGGCAAAAAGACATTTCCTGCTAAGGAAGCTGGAATTGAGGTCGGAGACATTCTCTTGAAAATTGATAACCAAGAAGTACGAACAGATCAAGATGTTTCCAATGCGGTTCATATAGCAGGTGAACAAAAAGGAAAAACAAATGTGCTATTCAAGCATCAGGATCAGATCATAGAAAAAATAATAAAACCTATTTTTTGTGTGGAAACAGGTAGATATCGCATGGGCTTATTTGTTAGAGATGAGGCAGCAGGCGTCGGAACTCTTTCTTTTTTAGATCCAGTTTCTAAGCAGTATGGCGCGCTTGGACACGTGATCACTGATGCGGATACAAACCAGAAGATTGAAGTATCAAATGGAAAAGTCATGGCTTCCACGATCTATGCTATTGAAAAGGGTAAACGTGGGCATCCTGGAGAAAAAATCGGATCTTTTGTCTCGAATTCAATGTTTAATGGAACCATTGAAAAAAATACCCTGACTGGTATCTTTGGTACAATGAGCGGACAAATCACAAATCCTTACTTTAAAGAGGCAATTCCCGTTGGTTGGGAAGCAGATGTAAAAGTCGGTCCTGCAAAGATTTATACCGTGATTCAAGGTGAAAAGATAGAGGAGTTTGATATTAATATCGATCGAATCATGCATAATCGTACAGACAGTAAAAATATGATTGTGCGGGTGACTGATCCTAGACTATTAGAAGCTACGGGTGGAATCATCCAAGGAATGAGCGGAAGTCCTATTATTCAAGATGGGAAAATTATAGGTGCTGTCACCCATGTTTTTGTAAATGACAGTCAGCGTGGATACGGTGTATTCATCCAAAATATGATTAATGACGCCAATCATTTCGAAAAAAGACAAGCAGCTTAAACATTAAAAAATAATCAAGGAATGAGAGCAGCCTATGAAAAGGGGCTGCTCTTTCTTAATGTTGAGATGAAATTAACCACTACATTAAAAAGTTTATTTGAAATTACTAATTTTTTATATAAACTAGTTTTTATATTCTATAAAAGAAGGATAATTAAGAACAATTGTCGAAAATATAATTTCTGAATGTCTGTAATGAGGAGGATCCTGGGAAATGCAAAGGCCTATACGAGTCTTATTGGCAGATGACAACCGGGAATTTGTCGAGATAGTTAAGGAATTTATTGAACGACAAGAAGATATGAACCTTGTAGGGGTGGCATATCATGGAAATGAGGCTCTGGAATTAATTTCTCGGGAAGAACCTCATGTTGTGCTCTTGGATATTATTATGCCCCATCTTGATGGTTTGGGTGTACTTGAAAAGCTCCAAGACGTAGCTCATAGACCTAAGATTATTATTTTAACCGCGTTCGGACAGGAATCAATGACACAACGGGCTGTAAACCTGGGAGCTAATTATTACATCTTAAAACCCTTCGATTTGGATACGTTAGGTAAACGAATACGCCAATTGCAAGACCATTTTTCGGATACATCAAATATGTTGCCACTTGGAAATGGTATGAGTAACGGAAAAACGATGCAAAGCCCGCAGAACGTACAGACTATGCACAACGCTCAGAACGAGCAGAATGCGCAAACTATGCAGAGCGCTTTGAATATGTCAAATACATCAGACCCAATCTCTAATGGAATCTTGCCGCCAACAACTAAAAATCTTGAAGTTGAGGTCACTCGAATGATCCATCAAATGGGAGTGCCGGCACATGTTAAAGGGTATCAATATTTGAGGGACGCAATTGTCAGCGTGGTGCTGAATGTATCACTCCTCGGAGCAGTAACCAAAGAACTTTATCCTATGATTGCTGTTAAATACCAAACTACTCCAAGTCGTGTTGAACGTGCAATACGTCATGCTATTGAATTGGCTTGGGATCGTGGCAACGTGGAGTTCATGAATCGTTTTTTTGGTTATACGATTAATGTCGATCGTGGTAAGCCTACAAATTCTGAATTTGTGGCTATGGTGGCTGATAAACTACGCATGTCAATGATGTATTAAGAATGTAGTTGTACCAAGGGATACAGGGTTTTAAAAACGGAAAGCATTGCAATAAACTAATTTAAATCGTTATAAATAACCATCTTATAGCGATAAACTAGTTATTTTCATTGTTATAAACTTTCTGTCTGCAAACATCTCTATGTTGGAAAACTTGGAGGTGTTTTTGTTGTGAAATTATCCCAATTTGATATGAGTATAGAAGAATTTATGCTTTATTGTTCCAGTAAAAATCTTTCTAGAAAGACTATAATGGCATACGAACAGACACTAAAATTATTTTCAGACTACATGAGAAAAGAATTTGATATCCTAAAGGTCGATGATGTTACTAAGGGTCATATCCGACAGTATGTCAAATTTGTACAAGAGCGAGGAAAGTATAATAGTGTACGGGTAGATGATACGGCTAAAAACAACCTCCATGCACGTACTGATTATGGAAAACCTATCAGTTCTAATACTATTAATAATTATGTTAGAAATATCAAGGTGTTCTTTAATTGGCTATCAGATGAAGATGAAATAACCAAAAATCCAGTTGATAAAATTAAATTGCTCAAAGGATCCGAACGATTGAAACCACTTCTTAGTGAAAGCGAAATTAAATCTATTCTAAATTCCTTCGATAAAAGTAAATTTGATGGATACCGAAACTATCTTATGACGGTATTAATATTTGATACAGGTTGCAGAATTACAGAGTGCTTAAACATAGAAGTGAAAGATGTGGACTTATCCAATAAAGCAATCATACTGAGATACACTAAAAACAAAAAAGAACGACTTATTTTCTTTTCCACAAAGATGAGAAAAGAATTGCAACGATGGATTCAATATAAGGATAGGTATTTCTCGAATGAGTTGCTATTTCCTTCCAATAGGGGGAACATCATGCTTCCAGGGACTTATGAAACTGCCTTACGTAGAATTGGTCAAAAAAATAACATTGAGTTGTTTCCTCACAGGATTAGAGCAAACTTCGCTCAATACTATTTGCTTAATGGTGGTGATCTCTATTCTTTAAGTCGTATTATGGGTCATTCATCCTTAGAGGTAACAAAGGTTTACTTGCAATTAGATAATGAGAGTGTGAGAAAGCAATATCAAAAATTTAGTCCACTAAATGGCATTAACATAGATTAAAGAAGATAACTCGCCCGTTAAGATTGAACGCCTTAAAACGTACTCTGTGTGCGTCTGAAAACGATTCTTTTTATTATTAATAGTATAATAGAGCCTTAATCAAGACCAAGTGTCATCGCTTATCTGCAGATCCAAAAATAATGCCTTCACAGCGTCTATAATGACATTGTGAAGGCATTTCTTTCATAAAGAACCCTTTGCAAGAACAGAGAACTTAGGAATCAGTCGTTATGATGCCCTTTCAAAATAAAGGATGGGGAGAGCTTAACGCTCTCCTTCTTCTGTTTCTACTAGGTCGCTAACTTAGGTCGTTCTTTGTTCGGTCATTGCGTAATTACTTTAATTCGTTAAATCGTGCGTTAATTTGAACGCTAACTAAGCAGTAGATGGCACTCTCTAACGTCCGATTGAATGAGCTATAAACCGCTTGAGAGTACGATGGACAAAAAGGTTAATCGATTTTAAATAAAGCGAAGAGAACCGTTCAAAAGATTCGTTTTTAAGACAGAGGTAATTTTGGAATTCTGTCGAATTGGTTATTGCTGATAAAGCTGATAGAAAATGAGTTCTTAACGGATGATTCTAACCGTTTTGAGCTAATGTTTAAGAAGGAGAAGATTATGAAAAAATACTTTTGGCTAATTATTATCGGAATAATTATTATGATTATATTCCCCATCTTCACAAACGGATTATTGGTAATGAAGGTTCCTATTCAAGTAGCTTCAGACAATGATTGGATTGGTTTTTTTGCCTGTTATTATGGAGCGATATTTGGTGGAATCATCGGTGGACTGTTTACATTTTTAGGAGTTAGAATTACTCTTAAAAAACAAGAGTCATCAGAAAATGAAGAACGTAGCAATCACCAAAAAATGTTATATACACAGCTCGTTTTTACTTATGAAATGTTTAGTGCATGTGGTAATTTAGAACCTGAAGTAAGGATAGAATCAGACTTCGTTATTTATGACCATGATTGGAATATGCATTTAATTTTTGTTAAAAACCTGACGAAAGACGAATTTAGATGGGTGGTTAATTGGTTTTATGCAATGGGCAATATCGAAAACGCAGTTCGTAGAAATGGATCCGTTACAGCTCGATGGGTGAGTCAGGTTTTTTTGAATGATAGATTGCCTGAAATAGAAAAGGTAATTGAGAAGTTAAAGTTAGAACTCGAGAAATAGCCTGTATAATAAGTTTGTGTTTTTTATAATTATTGTGATTATTTTATAGAAATCACGTAGCATTTTTGTGCAATCTATTATATAGGAAGGATAGATGAACTTATAATTGTGAAATCCGTGACCTCAATAAGAACAAAGTAGACACATTCGGAAATTAGTTTCATAGAGAAAAAAGAATTAATCCATTGAAGAATATGGTCGATATTTATATTGCTATATGATCTAAATACCAAAAAAAGTTGTTCAATCAAATGAGAATGAAACAACTTTTTTGGTATTTAATTTAATGACTGAAGATGTGCAAATTGTATCAAATGGTGTACCATGTGATATGAATATTGAAAACGTACCCTCTAAACAGTGGGTTAAGAACCTAAAAATTACAATTTACTATATTTACCAAAGGTTTCTGGGGGTTTAGCATTGAATTGGCAATATATGTCCATAGAAAAGGTGTTTCTTGTCATGAACACTCTTATGAGAATAAAGGAGTTGTTAGAGAAAATGAGAAACCTATTGACCATAATTGAAGTTCTATTAGTCTTAAGTTCTATAGTCGGTTTTTTAGCCTGTCTAACTTTGTCAATTGTTTCGGCAATTACAAAGAATGGAAAAGCAAAGAAGTGGGTGATAGGCGTTACTATTTGTTTCGCAGGTTTCATTTTCGCCCTTACAATTCCAAGTAGATACAGTCCGTTATATTTATTTATTTTAATAAGTTACATATTTTTTATTTTACGATACAACGGAATTATCTCCCAAAGGGACTATCACAAATATTTGAATGCCTTATGGCTAAAAGAGTTCATTAGAAAGATTATGTTAAATACGGTTAAATTTACCGCGAAATTTTTCTCTTCAATAATATCTGTTATTTCAGCTTTATTATCTGCTCATAATCGGATTCAACAAGCAATTGAAACTGATGAAAAACAACAACTACAAAAAATACTTATGGGAAATGAAAAGCAAATAGTATCATTATTTTCAAATAAAAAGGCAAATAAACTTCTAAGTAAAGAAGTGAAATTGGAAGTTGAGTGCAATTGTCAGGTATGTAACCATTTCTGGTGCTATGGACAAAAGGAAGTAAATGATACATTAAAAGCCACTAAAGTTAAGGGAATTAAATCATTAGGGACGTTAGTAGGTAATTACGGACAGGTATTGGCATTAAATTCTGTAACCAAAGATATTAGGGCTTACCAATACTTCGATAAATGTCCTGCATGTGGTTCGATAAGAATTGAAAAGGGAGTAGTGGAATTGTAGAAACTTGATGACATATTCTCATCATCGGTTGACCGTCGATACTAGTCCCTAATCACCTATGTTTTTGTACCTTTTTGACCCTCATAAATACCTATATCCTCCATGTATTCGTCGATTCCATAACGCCCCTCTATTACAAGATGTGTTCTAATCTTATATAACGTCATTATTTGAATTGAAATCGTCTAATATGAATGAATATCAACTTTCTGTTCTTTACCTCATTAAAATTATCATTTCATGACGTTAAAACGATGCTCTAAGTCTTTGAATATTTGAAGGGGTAAGATTATACCACCTTGATCAATTAAATGGCTTAGAGCATCGATATTGTTAATTTTCTTCATTAATCTGTTGTTCTCAAGTGCCATGATTATCTCATTTATTATGTTTGGCAAAAAAGATATTTCCACGCCTTGGATTGTTTTAGGTTAATCTTAAAGCAGGTTAAAACAATAAAAGGCTAAACAAGCATAGAATCACGATTTTGTAGTACAACCTCTAGTTATAAAGCTAGGGGTTACTTTTTTGATTGTGCAGAGGTGGTAAGGACAAAATAGTCCAGAAGTGTTTTCAAGGAAATCAAGACCATTTGTCTTTGCTGATCCTATTGATCCAAAATAAAGCCTTCACAGCGTCTATAAGACATTGTGAAGGTTTTTGCTTCCATAAGGTACTTCTTGCTAGTAAGAGCTAAAGGAATCAGTCTTAAGATGTTGAAACTTATATGTCCTTGATCCACTTTGAACTTGCCTTGGTTGATCTTTAAGTAAGGCAATAATACTGATAATAAGCCATAGAATAAGTATTTTGTATTACAACCATAGCTAGGGGTTGTTTATGCTTGTGCTGAAATAGTTAAGAACAAGAATATATCCGAGGTTGCTTCCATCTGCATAATTCTTTACTAAAAGGAGATATAACTATTTTCGTAATTTGCGAAATGCAGAAATAAAAGTAATAAGTGTTTGACATATAAAAATAAAAGTGGTATAATCTTAAGTTACCTATTGACATTGGCCTAACATTGTGATATAATACACAAAAGGGTAAATCGAAAGGGGTTGCATTAAAAATAATAAATTAACTGGGAAAACTCAAAGTCGGAAGTAATGAAAGAGTACCAGTGGTGACTCTTTTTTTATTTATCTGATACTATTTAAAGGAGGTGAACCAAATGGAAATTTAAAAAGATAACCACAAAAATTGAAAAAATGGTTAAAGAAAATGTTAATGAAGGGTGGAAAGTATTATAAGTAATCTCAACTATTAATGAGGATATCTTTACAATTATAGAGAACGAACTAAATGAAAGTATTCCTTGCAATGAGGAACGGGCTAGTACGTTTTTTGGATCTTGATCTAAGTTAGAGTATTTCACACTTTATTCACGATTAGTTTAAAAAAATTTTAATAGAGGTATGGAACGGAAACCGTGAAGGGATAAAAAAGCAACCCCCTTGCCTCCTAATCAATTTTAGGAGGGTAATATGTCAATATTAAGATTAGTAATTCCTATGGAATCTAAATGTCATCGTAGGAAACCCAGTAATAACGAAATCCCTGAAATAAGTAACTCGCTCACTTGTGAGACTGTTGAAGGGACTGTAAAAGGCTTAGCACTTTTAATGGTGCAACCTTATGGATACAGTTGGACTCCTGTTACGTTTAAAGGTAATACAAGAAATAATAAAGGATTTCTTAAACAACAATTATTTGCTCTAGACTTTGATAATGGGATTACCCTTAAGGAAACAATTGAACGATGTAAACAAAATAATATTAATCCTGCGTTTGCATATACTACTTTTTCGTCTATAAAAAATAATAAATTTCGAGTGGTCTTTGTGCTAGAACATGAAGTTACGGATGTACGAGTTAGAAATCTAATACAGTTAGCCTTGATGAAAATATTTCCTGAATGTGATAACGCGTGTAAAGACCCTAGTCGTTTGTTTTTTGGTGGTAAAGAACTAATATATTGTGACTATGATGCTACCATTAGCATTCCAGAACTAATTGACAATATGGTTATCTATATTAATTCTCAGGATAAAAACAATAATTCTTCAAGGACAATAACAAATTTTTGCAAGAGCGTGGGAGTAAATATGGTCAACGGTCTTCCAGATATTAAATATCTAGAAGACGATGATGTTTATTCGGATAATGACGTAATTAACGCAAGTCCTATAATTTACTATAGGACATGCGGTAATAACGTCAAAAAGGTATATCACATAATCTTCAGTAAAGAGACAATTACCTCGCCCGAAAAGAAGAATTTTAATGTAACAAACATTAGAGTTCCACGGACGAAGGTTACTAGAAATTATAATTGGAATGAACTAGAAGATAATTGCAAGTTGTTTAAGGAATACATGGATGGGAGTTATTGGGCTTATCATCCAGAATTATTCGGTATGGCAACAAATCTATTAGCGATTGAGTGTGGCAGAGAAAAACTTAGTGAAGGATTAGCTAAAAATAAGGAATATGATATTAATAAATGGAACGCTACCTTCACCTATATAAATAAAAGAAATTACGCTCCCCAACGATGTGCCAATTTCTGCCCTTTTAAAGATGAATGCGAACATGGAATTAACATGGTTTTGCAGGGGAAAATCCCAAGAGGGCAAATAAATGTCTATGAACAAGCAGATTTAATATCTCTTAAAGATGCCGAAACAAAGTTGTTTGAGATTTATAAAGAGATTCAAGACAAGGGGGAAGTAGGCAAAATATATTGCCTTAAAGCTTCAACGGGTATCGGCAAAACAGAGTTGTATTTGGATGCAAAAGACACAACTATTGCCCAGCCAACACACAAACTCAAAGCTGAGGTTAGTAAACGGTGTTTAGAAGTTGGAAATGATGTTGCCGTTACACCAGAATTGCCAAAAACAATCCCAGCTAGGGACAAGAAGATAATCGACCATTATTATAGTATTGGTGCATATACTGAAGCTACCCTCTATATTACTAAATTAGCAGAAAAGTATCCCGAACTCGGGCAGTACTTAATAGAAATGGAGGAAGCATTAAAAGCTGTCGGGACATTGCTTACAACCCATCAGAAATTAATGTTCCTTCCTCCAGTTAGTTATAACGAAACTGTTATTATAGACGAGGATATTTTTCGCACTATATTTCCTATTAACTCCGTGGACATGGCAGATTTAAAATCACTGGAAAAAGAAATATTCTTAGAAGATGACACACAGGAGATAATTGATAATTTATTGAAATTAGTTGGTCAAGGAAAAACAAATATTGTCTATGAAATGCCAAACAACCTGCTTAAAGGAAATACTAAGGTTTATAAATCAGTAATCACCAATTCTAAAATAAACACTAATATACTTGGCTTTTTTGGCTGTACTCATTTTATTAAATATTTTACAGATGATAAAAAGGAAATAATAAAATTTGTTAGTAAACGGGAATTGCCTCTTAATAAAAAGATAATCATTATGAGTGCCACAATGAATGAGCAAATATGCAAATTAGCGTTTGGTGATCGAATGGTCTGGTACGATATTGGCGAAATTGAATTAAAGGGTAAGATTATTCAATATCCTCAAAAGAGTTTTAGTCGTACGCAAGTTAAAAGCAATGAGAAGTTATTGGATATGGCACGAGGGATTATCGGAGATATGTCGATTATCACTTACAAATCTTTAAAAGAAGAGCTTAGCCCTGTCGCTACCTATGGGTCAACGGAAGGTTTAGACGCGTTTAGTGGACGAGATATTGCTGTTGTGGGAACTCCGAATGTAAACCCAATTGCGTATCTACTATATGCTCATGTGCTAGGACTCAAAACAGACTCGAATGATTGGGAAATGACCTACACTAAGATTGAGCGTAATGGTTTCGAATATTACTTTTACACTTATGATGAGCCACTGCTTAGAGTGATTCAAATGTACCTGATAGAATCAGATTTACTTCAAGCGATTGGCAGAGCTAGGATTTTGAGAAATGATTGCACTGTCATTGTATTAAGTAATTTGCCAGTTCCTCAAGCTGAGTTTAAATATTTGACCAAAGAGGAATGGGAGATGGCATATTTAAAGGGAAAGAATCACTCGCAAAAATAAGAAAGGTTGTTGATAACGTGGATTTTAAAAGATATTTTGATTACACTACGGATATCAGATGTTCTATAGAAGGATGCGAAAGCACGGCAGATTTTGAGGTTATACTCTATGACCATTACCTAAAAGTCAATAAAATATTCGCTGAGCAGGATTTAACCTGTCCCTTTATGTGCAAAAAACACATGGACGAAAATGAGGTGAATGCCAAAGGGGATCGAGTTCCTAGAGGAAGAATTAACTACCCTTTTAGCAACCAACATTCTGCTCAAGGTTATACAAAATATTCGCCCCTAGTACAATAATCACAAAATGGCAACTGAAGTCACCGTATCATACTCGAAGAAAATGAAGAGTTAAATATTTGTAAATAAGACACCTGTAAAAGGGTGTCTTATTTTTGGCGAAGCATTAGAAATCGTTTGATCTAGGGGTAAGTGTCAATGCAGAATTCAATCCGCTGATATAAGGCTACTGACGTAAACACCGCAAGTCATATATATAATTATAGGTGTTGCGGTAATTACGTCAGAGTTATTAATTAATCGAAGAAAAAAGTCTTTAGTTGGGTTTCGCTTGAAGGTAACTAACTTTCCCTCAAAAATACTAAGAACACTCCAACTACCACAGACTTTATTTATATCTATGTAGTGATATCTAATTACGAGGAAATGGTATAAATTTGAAGAATAATAGAGTATTTTGGAGATAATTAGAATTTAATTCTGTTCAATGCCTGTAATTGAGCATAGGTTATTTGTTAGAAGAATGCTTGTACGGCAACTAAAAGCTAAATAAATAAAATTATACATATGTGAAGTATTTAACGTAAGTCTATACCCCTTGTTGCCCCTTAAAGGGTATCAGTTTATTAGATAATAATTATTTACCGTAACTTATAACATTAACTTTAACTTGTAAATGAACTCTGAGCAGGTTCAATTTCCCCAGAGTTCTTAAATATGTTTAAATAATGTTGTGTTTGATTCGTAAAACTATTCAATTGGTCATCTTCATCAGTTGGGACTCTACAATAAGCCACACACTTCAATATACCCACCTTAAAGCGTTGAAAACCAATCGAAAAGAGACTCGAATTGCAGTTTATATTGACATATTATTGAGGTATATATAGTATTTAGATTATTAGGTTAAATGTTACTATTAATAAATATTTAGCCATACTAGAGTTTTTGCTTCATCGAGCGAAATATAGGAGGAGCGTATATTGATTAATAAGAACCAAAGTCCTGATCAAAATGCTAAAGAAGCGGTTCTGAATCATTGCCGTACTTTGGAAATTAACCCATGGTTTATCGCTAAAATAAACAATCCGCCAGACTTACACTTCCTTTATGCTTCTTTTTATTTAGAGGGGATTAATATTTATCAATTCAGCAGTGGTCAGGTGACCCTTTCCCAATCCTATGATTGGGAAGACTTCACCGAAGCGACTGCAGATTTCTTCGCTCTAAATACAAAGTTAGTTCTCGATGGTGAACACAATCGTACCACTATATTAATGATGGACTCAGGAAAAAAATTGTTGCCCCATTTGCAATCATATACAAGTATTAACGTAACCGTCATTGATAGACCATGGTGGCGGAAGATTATAGGGTTTAGGTCTAATACTAAGTGGAAGATGGTTATTGCGACTGCGATATACCTTGTACTTGCTAGTAAAGTTGTTGGTGCCTATAATACTAGTAATGTGCTGACATCAAGTGCTACAAATACATCTTCTTACACCCAAAGCACACCTGTTACAGCACCTGCTACAGTAGATACAGAATACACATTAGTAAAAAAAGAATACCTCTCTAAAGGAACAAAACTATTCATCGAAGATCTTGATACTCCCAAACTTGTTTTAGCAGGTAGTGTTTTAGGGGTAAATCCGAATTATGTAGACACAAATGGTAATAAATATTTTGGAATATCATTTGAAGAATCGGACACAAAGAATAAATACTGGAAAGATGTCAATCAAATGATTAAAGCTAATATGTGGTATGTTAAGACATCTGAAATTAAGCAAGGTGAAGCTCAACAGTCTATCGAGAAAGAAACTCCTAAAGGTTACGAATGGAAACTAGCAAGAGGTTACCTATCCATAGGTGTTAAACTTTACTATGGCTCAGGTGAAAATAAAATGTATGTGGGACAGATACTTGACATGGAAGAGAAACACTACGACCCTAATATCGGAAAAACTTTCCGAGCTGTTAAACTTAAAATGTATGGTGGTTCTGTAGAATGGAAGGACAGAACTGCTATTCTTACTGGGGATTGGTACATAAGGAGTGACGACACCGCTTTACCTAAATAATAGTATAGCCTTGTTCCTCTCAAAATACCCGATACCTAATGCCTGTACCACTTGGTGCAGGTATTATTTTGCGGTTAGAAGGTGGTATTGTCTTAAATACTGATGGTTTTAGTATATAAGACAATACAATAAGACCAAAGTTAATTCCAATTCTTTAACCCAAGATTTAGGTTTGCATTTGTATGCTACATACAATATAAGTAGAGTTGATCTTGTTGATACAAATTAAACAATGACCCTTTGGTGTCCTAACAACCAGTTATGATTGCTAGTTGTTAGGACGCTAAGTCATATTTACCATACGAGATTCGCAATTATTATAATAATCTGAGGTGCGAAGTATATGGATATAATTAAATTCTTTCCAAACCTTAAATCTGAAGATAGAGACAGAGAATATAGAAGGTACTCAGAAGCTCCATAGCTTATTGCTAAAACGTTGTGAAATAATCCGCAATGTTTAAAATACAAAAAAGAGCCAGTAGTTGGTATGCTTTTTTCAAAGCGTTATCTCCTTTGCCCCAAAGAGGTCGTTAATCCCTACATGATGTAATATTCCCATTGAAAACCAATAGAAGGAAATTCGATACCAAATTACTTTGTTAGTCATAATGCACTTCATTACTTTAAGCTAGTCGTAGTTGGCTTGCTCTGCATGTATCTAATACATGTGGCAAAAAGAAATTTAAAGAACCAGTTGAGCGTGATAAGGGTGCTTCGGGCAACAAATTTAGCATTTAGTATTCTTTGCATTTATAACGTGGTTGCGTATTTTATCATGATCATGCATGACGGTTGTAGGATCTCTTCCACCAAAATAGTGCTTATCCTAGTCGGAAGGAAGGAACAACCAATATACAGCAATTAAATTAACGGTGGTTGGGGTTAGTTTATTGATATTATGAAGAATGAGTAAAGGTAGGGTTAGCCCCTACCTCTTTGATTTATAAAGAATTTACTTTTTCAATCATTTTAGCCTAATGTGACACAAGTGTATTATGTCACATTGGCTTTAAGGGCTGTATCCCTTGCAGGAGTAGGGAGTAGGGTTTGTTTTAGTTCTGTGACTAATGGACTGAGTATTCTAATTGAGAATAGTGGTTCATTTTCCACCACTGAAGGACATCTAAACGAGTAAATGTCTATAATAAAGGAATATTTTAATGAGTGAGCGAATGGCAGGGTCTATGGAAAAGGTATTGACAATACTGTTTTGGATATGCCATTACTGAATATTACATTGCATAAAGACCTTTTAGGAAACTTCATTAGTGATTTGATCTTACAAGTTCTTTCATACGTTGCACAGCAGGAACGAGATAACATCAGACAACGACAGGCTGAAGGGATAGCTGTATCAAAGGCTAAAGGTTTAAAAAACTTGGTAGACCTACTTTGAAAATTCCTAAAAACTTTGAAGAGACATATGTTAAATGGAAAAAAATCAAATAACAGCTGTTCAGGCTATGAGGGATATGAACTTAAAGAAGAGTATGTTTTATAAATTTGTTAAAGAATTTGAGAGTAGCAAGAAAACCTATAAGCGATGAACCTGATAAAGCACCCACAATAGAGAGTAACTTAAAGATACTACTTTCTAATGTGGGTGCTATAATCTACTCCTGTTCAAGTGTTATAAAAATTTGTATGGGTGGGGGTATCGGACAAATGTTGTAAAAATAAGAATCAAAGGATGGAGGGGCAACTGTACAATTACCATAGCAATCAGTTTGATATAATGAAGCAAATCTAAATGTATAATCGCTTGAAGGAATTGGTAGGTTTTTGTAGAAATATAATGAAATTGGAACTGAGAGGTCGTGTCCATTGCACTTTATTAGAGGTCATCTTAATATTGCACATTGGATGGAGGTATGAAAATGACTAAAAATAATGAAGATTTCTTTGATGAGAAAAAACCTTGGTCGGTTATTAAAGACGAACTTCTTGGATGCTATTTAAAACCATACTTTTCAAAAATACTAGCAACACAAAGACCAGTTTTTTATGTGGATGCCTTTGCGGGTAAGGGAATATTTCTCGATGGAAATCCTGGATCACCCCTTATTGCACTAGAAATTATTTCAAAAGTGCTATCAATAACAAATTTTAGAAAACCAATTATAAAATCATGCCTTATTGAATTAAATCATGCTAGTGATCTTCAGGAAAATGTCAACAAATACAAGGATGTCACCGTAATCGTTGGTAAATACGAGGAAAATATTGAACAGCAATTACAAGGGAAACAATCACAAAATGTTTTTTTATATATTGATCCTTATGGGGTAAAATCATTACACTTCTCGATTTTCAAAAAGCTACCAGTTAAAAGCCTTCATAGTATTGAAATGCTAATTAATTTTAATTCATTTGGTTTTATTAGAGAAGCATGTAGTGCTATGAACGTTAAGTTTGATATTGGGGATTTGGAAGATATTGTTGAGATTGATAATGTTATAAATAGTAGTAATAAGCCTATTGACGATCTGAGTGAGGTAGCGGGTGGAGATTATTGGAAAGAAATAATTGAAGGATACAAAAAAGGTATCTACGATGGATATGAGGCTGAAAAACGATTCTCAGATAAATATTGCGAAAAACTTAGAGAGCAGTTTAATTATGTACTTAATATGCCAATAAGGTTGAAAATGGGGCAAAGACCCAAATATCGCATGATTCACGCTACAAACCATGCACAGGGTTGTGTATTAATGAATGATAATATGTACAAACGGTGGGAGGCGTTACAGAATTTACAGAATCAAGGTCAGATCAGTATGTTGTTGCTTGAAGATGTAGAAAATCAATCCATAAACAAGACAGAAATGCAAAAAGAAATACTTGAATTAATGAAGTCACACAGAGAATATGTTGATCTTAATACCTTTCATGCGGAGTTCGTCAGCAAATATGGTGTTAGATTCTCTACTAGCGATATCTGCACAGAATTAGAAAAGTTATATAACGCTAACAAGTTAGAAGTAAAAAGACATCCAGAACTCACTAGTAAAGGAAAACCATCAAAGTTTTGGACAACAAGTAAAGATAAAACGGTGAAATTAAGGTGTAATAATGAAAAAAGTTAACAATTTTATTAGAAGAAAATCCTTACTATATAAAACTGGTGTAGAGTATGGCGACTACACAATAAACCACGTTCAGGGGTGTTCTCATGGTTGCAAATACCCTTGCTATGCGTTTCTAATGGCTAAACGGTTTGGGAAAGTAAAGTCATATGAGGAATGGATAGAACCATCTTTGGTAGAAAACGCTCTTGATTTATTAGAAAAGGAAATACCGAAATTTCAGAACAAAATTAACTCTGTGCATTTGTGTTTTACAACCGATCCTTTTATGAATGAATACGAAGAAATATCAAATATGAGTATTGAGATAATAAAAAGATTAAACTCCAGTGGAATTAAATGTAGTGCTTTAACAAAGGGGTTATTGCCTATTGAATTATCTGAATTATCTAAAGAAAACGAGTATGGAATCACACTTATTTCAATTGATGAATCGTTTAGGGAATCAATTGAACCTAATGCTACGACTTATCAAGAAAGAATAAATGCCTTGAAAGCATTACATGAAAAAGGGTGTAAGACTTGGGTCAGTATAGAACCCTACCCTACCCCAAATATCATTGAGCAAGATTTTATGGCAATTCTAGAAGCTATAAGTTTCGTAGATAAGATCATATTTGGGCGTACAAATTACAATTCGGAGGTAACGAAATATAAAGATGTGAAAGAGTATTACAATGATCTAAGTAAAAAAGTAATTGATTTTTGCACTCTTAGAGATACTGCGTTCCACATTAAAGATGGAACAATGAAAGGTTAATTGATTTGTTCCATTGTCATTTTATAACAGTTTATAAAAGATATACACTTAAAAGTTGTTGCTTAGGATTTGGCAATGAAACTGTATAGATATGACGTAACCACCGCAAGTCTTATAAGATTCTATAGGTGTTGCGGTAATTACCTTAAAACTATTGAACTATTGTATTGGTATTTTCTTTACCCCTTAAAGTCTAAAATTCCATATTGTCTAATGGACTAAATTTTTGAAATTCCTCTAGTTTATCATCTGATGACCAATATAAAATTTTTCAACTGTTTCTATAGTCCGATGTCCTAATTGTTCCCTGAGTGACGCTGTAGACCCTCCATTCTTGAGGTAATTAATGGCGTAGGTGTTGTCTAAAGGTATGAGGGCTAACTCTGATTCTAGGGTCAATATTGGCTTGCTTACCATATACCCTGAAACTATTATTAATGGTATTGTGTGCAAGTTTTCCAATGTCATGGTTCTGAAACAATATATCAAAGGGCTTAACGTCTGGAAGGCATAAACGGATGGATGAATCGTTGCATCCAGGTCTGATCTTCTTAGTCATTCCTATAAATAAAATCCATTCATCGTCGAATCCACAGTAAGGAGAATTAAAAGATTATAACCCTTTATATTCGCTAGAAATTTCTTAAAGAAATAGACAGTTAATATCGCTTTTAAATTTACTTCGTTTCCTCTAACATCCTTTTTCATGTCCGATAAACGGGCATCTTTTTTTGGTCATAATTAACATTGTTAATTCCTTGCTTTTTTTGCAGGTTAGTGTAGGGAAATGTAGAATATGTAAGTCGAAGAACCTTACGAGAGTTCGTCTAGGGAGTCTCCCTACGTGAGATAAATTTAATTAAGGAAGGTGCTAAGTGAAGCAATTACTTTTAGAAAACTGCATCGATATGGACACTGTCCTGTTCGATCTGGACGATTCCCCATATACGATAAAGATGTTTTTAGCCTTGCTAAAAAATCAAGGAGCGACTAAAAACGTCAAGAAAAAAATGACCCAATATTTTGGTAAAAAGTTTAAAACTGAGGATAGAGAAAAAGTTATTACCTATATAAGGGGTTTAGCTCATGGTATTCTTGGGACTAGTGAAGATGCAGTTAAGGAATTGGAAGAACAGACTGGTGTAATGCTCACACACAATTAAAAATCCAAGTGGACAATGCCGAAGACACTCTTGACTTCGAGGCGGTATCAAAACAATTACCCAACATCGGAACTTTAGTGGGAATCTATACTAAGCTGGGTGGATACTTTCAAACCTGTGCTGATTTCTTGGAACTGGCTGTGAGGATACAGAACGGTATAGGAGATCACAAGACTGCACAGTTAACCCAGAAAGCTTTAGATGGCTACCTTAAGCAAGTTAAGTAAAAGAGGAATATATGATCGATGGCAATTATAATACAGCCAGGTCAGTTTGAATGGATAATGCTGATTTTCTAAGTCAAAAGGGCGATAATACACCAATATCAAAGGTACAATCCTACCGAATCCTTACAAAACATCAAGAGCTATAGTAATTGATGGAGAAATCGGCACTCGCACGTTGAGAAAAACCTTTGGTTATCCATTTCTATCAGAAAACTAAGGACGTTGCCTTGCTCCAAGAACTTTTCAATCATTCAGCTCCATCTGTAACTCTACGATACATTGGAATCAATCAGGATATAATGGATAACGCGATGGATAGCTTTAAGTTATAAGCGTAAGAAGAGACAAGCAATTCGCCTGTCTCTTCTATTATGTGGGTTGACAAAATCACCAAAATCCCAATTCTAAAACAAATGAGGGCTGATTTTCAGGTCTTTCAGGTAGAGGGGGGTATCAACAAATACCGAAAGACATAAATAGCGAAATCGCAGGAGCAACTGTTAAGTTCCCCTACCTCTATTGAAAACCGATTGAAGGAATACCGCCTACCTACAATAGTAGTACCAGAAAGCAATATATTTTACATAATTGAGGTGAGACATCTTTTTGGAGGACAGGTAAGATAGTAGATGGTTGTATTTTGTTGAATGAATACTCTCATGCCAAAGAGGATTAGATATGACGTATATGCCCCAAGTGCTATTATATTCTAATAGGATATGCGGAGAAAACGTCCAAAATATCCGTGATTAATAGAATAATCAACTCTAGTGATGGGTCATTAGATGCAGGGGTGAGAGATGACAAGTTGTCTATCTTGTAGATGATACTTATCAAGAAGAGTTGTACAATCATGTATTGCTTATCTATCCATTTTATAAACGCTATAAAAAGCGAGGCAAAATTAAGGAAAACGCTAGGAAAAAGGTAAACCACTGGTGCTATGAAGGAAAGAAGGGGAAATGTAACCCCTTTTTTTTAGCTTGACCTCTAACGAGTTGGTAGAAATAATAGCTATCCGAATCGCTCTTGAAAGGATGAATTACGGAGGAGATTCATACAGGGTGGGGTATGGAACAAATCCTGTAGGACTAATAAAACAAAAAGGAGGGTGAGACTGTTCAATTACCACAGCAAATATCATGATCTTAATGAGGTCAAAATAATATTTTCCCCCAAAGGATTTGGTAAAGTTTGTGCAGAAAATATTAGTAATTAATAATCGTAAGTAGTTTCACATGAATAAACAATTCGCATTTGAATCTTTTGCGTCAGACAATTAAGGAGGGGTGAAACCAAAGTTATATGCAAGATTGCTTTTGGGGGTGGGATTAAATGAAATTTGAATTAGAAGAGTTTCATCGCAATGTCAGTGACGAGGATTTGATTGAAGATTTAAGACGAGTTGCGATGAAACTAGGTAAGTCTAGTGTTACGATCGATGAATACAATGAGCGAGGGAAATTTCATAATACCACCTTTACTAGAAGATTCGGATCGTGGTTTACATGTTTAGGGAAAGCAGGTCTAGAAAGGACTAGAAATTTGAACATACCTACAGAAGATTTATTTCAGAATCTTGAAGGAATGTGGAAAAAATTGAGTAGGCAACCTCGCTATAATGACATGGTTTCATCCGTTTCGATGTATAGTGCAGGGACTTATGAAAGAAGATTCGGCTCATGGAGAGGTGCCTTAGAGAGTTTTATTAAGGTTGTAGATAATTCTACATTACAGACTAATGATTTAAACGATGATATTTCTAATGTAAAGTCGAGTAAGGAAGAGAAACAAGGTAAGAGGACTATAAATTGGCGTTTGCGTTTCCTAGTAATGAGAAGAGATAATTTTAAATGTAAAATTTGTGGAGCTTCACCTGCAACCAACCCTGAAGTCCTGCTTCATATCGACCATATACAACCATGGTCAAAGGGTGGAAAAACAGTAATCGAAAATTTACAAACGCTTTGTTCGATATGTAATATTGGAAAAAGTGATCTTTGAGTTGAATGGTACGCATAACTGAATAACCCTAGAAATTTATGGGGTTTTTCAGCATGAGAAATAGCCTTTGATCAAAGTCAATAACTTAAAGGAAAGCAATATTCCAATGCAGAATTATTAAACCTCATGAATCTCTTGTTGAAACAGAACTGAACTGTCTGTAGATCGACGTTCAATCTATATGGAATTTAATCTTTTCTCGTAGGTATAAATTTGCTATAAGAGGATATGAGGGAGCTGTTCGAATGTTTCTATCAAAGCTGTTCAAGAGAGTCTTTCAAAAGGACTCATTGGTAAGCGTTCAACCCACTATGACCACTAAAACGGAAATATCGCATAGTTCTTTAGAAAAGGAAAAAAATCGTAAGGCACTAAGAAAAGGTGAGTTAGGCGAATATAAGATCGATATTCAATTAGATCAGTTGCCAAAAAATTATAAATATGTTAGTAATCTATTATTACCTAATCCGAAGGCTCATTCGGGTTATTCGCAGATAGATCACGTAGTAATATCACCTTACGGACTTTTTGTAATTGAGACTAAGAATTATTCTGGTGAAATTTCTGGAAGTAAACAGGATAAAGTTTGGTTTCAAAACGGAAAATATCAATTTCTAAACCCACTATGGCAAAACTATGGTCATATTGCGACTCTTAAAGTGCTTTTAGCCAATTTTAAGAGTTCGGAATCCTATTTTTCAATTATATCTTTTACAAGACGAAGTATTTTCAAAGTCGATACGGAGCTTAGAAAAATAACTTCATCGGAACTGATTATTTATGATACGGAGTTATCCGATTTCATTACAAGGAAAGTCGCAGTTTTGTCGAGGGGATGCTCGATGCCAATATTAAATGATTCTGATATTGTTAAAATATATGAAGTTCTTAGTGATAAGAATATAAAAGATGAACAAATTCGATTAGAGCATGTGCAAAAAAATGGGACGAGGAAGAAAGAACATCAACAACCCAATAAATCAGACAATAATTGGAATAAAGAGAAGTGTTCCATTTGTAGCAAACCCGTATCAGAAAAAGTAAGGAATTTTTGCCTTGCAAACAAGAAAAGATTTGATGGGAAAGTATATTGTTTCGATCATCAATCCAATTTTTAGGACAGAAAAACTTCGTATAGCTATACTATTCTTAGTATAAAAAAAGCATTGATCTAAGTCATTAACTTACACCTCAATCGTGTAATAAATGAATATGACGTAAACACCGCAAGTCCTATAAGATATTAATAGGTGATGCGTTGTTAACGTCAAAACATTATTGAACTTGGAGGTATAGACATTTGACTTGTCCTAATAATTGTCATAAACTATAATTATATAGCGACTAACTTAGTAGCTATAAACCAATAAACTCTTATAATATAGAATGTTTGCTAAGACCTCAAACCCTTGGATCAATTACATTTTGAAGCCTTTCGATCTGGATACATTAGGTAAGCGAATTCGACAGTTGCAAGATCATTTTTCGGATAAAGCGAATAATCTTCCAACTTGAAATGGTAACGGGAAAGCAGTACATCAGATTATACAGAATAATACGCAGATTTCTCAAAGTGAACAGAAAGTGCAGATTATGCAGAGCCCTTTGAATATGTCAAATACATCAGACCCAATCTCTAATGGAATCTTGCCGCCAACAACTAAAAATCTTGAAGTTGAGGTCACTCGAATGATCCATCAAATGGGAGTGCCGGCACATGTTAAAGGGTATCAATATTTGAGGGACGCAATTGTCAGCGTGGTGCTGAATGTATCACTCCTCGGAGCAGTAACCAAAGAACTTTATCCTATGATTGCTGTTAAATACCAAACTACTCCAAGTCGTGTTGAACGTGCAATACGTCATGCTATTGAATTGGCTTGGGATCGTGGCAACGTGGAGTTCATGAATCGTTTTTTTGGTTATACGATTAATGTCGATCGTGGTAAGCCTACAAATTCTGAATTTGTGGCTATGGTGGCTGATAAACTACGCATGTCAATGATGTATTAATATACTCTTCAAGCAATTATTTATCCTATAAATTAAGAAACACCTTTATTATTACCTTAGTGTGGATAATAAGGTGTTTTTTTAAAACCATTTAATTCAATTGTTTACCATTTGTGGGTTGATGTAGAAAAAGAATGTCGATACAAAAATATAAATATAATCTCATACAGATGCGCAAAGTATTGCAAGGCAGGATTTTGCAGCAAGGGGCCGAATGATAAAGTAGAAGAAGGTTTTAACTGATTGGAGGGAAATGGAGATGTTTATGCGTGGTCAACTGGAGAGGATAGCAGGAGAAACGCACCATGCGGTCTTAGGAATTAACCTCTTAAATGAAATTGTGATTTGTAATTCCCTTGCTGCCAAATTGTTTGAGCTATCGGTTGAAGAAATCTTAGGTAAAGATTTATGCCAACTTATGCCAGATGATTCACTTCCTCATATTCGGGATTCTCAAACAATTGAATTTAACAAATCTATTCGATTAGGCAGTAAGATGATCATAGCCAGTCGTATGCCATTTCAAGACGATAAGGGGCGTGTGGTTGGCGCGGTGACCTTTCTACAAGATATGACTGAATATGAGGAACTCAGAGGTAAGGTCAATGAGCTACAAGAACGACGGATTTTCCTTACTGCTATTATTAACTCTATTCAGGATGCCATTTCTGTGGTCGATGAAAATGGTCTCGGAATTCTGATTAACCCTGCCTACACTCATTTAACAGGCTTAACTGCGGATGATGCTCTTGGCAAACCCCCTACAGTGGATATTGCTGAAGGAGAAAGCATGCACATGCAGGTATTAAGAACCCGTCAATCGGTTAAAGGGGCATTGATGAAATTAGGACCTAAACGTAAAGATGTGATCGTTAACGTAGCTCCAATTATCGTTTCGGGGCAGTTTAGAGGAACTGTGGGTGTGCTGCGCGATCAGTCGGAAGTCCATAATCTCTCTGAGGAATTGGAAAGAGCAAAACGGTTAACTCGTCATCTGAAAGCGAAGTATACCTTCAATGACATCGTTGGGGAAAGCAATGCTATTACAGAGGTGATTGAACAAGCACAACGTGCGGCTGTTACGCCAGCTACCGTTCTCTTGCGTGGGGAAAGTGGGACAGGCAAAGAATTGTTTGCACATGCTATTCATCGCTCGAGTGAACGACATAAGGGGCCATTTATCCGGGTCAACTGCGCGGCATTAACAGATAACTTATTGGAGAGTGAACTATTTGGCTACGTAGAAGGGGCTTTTACTGGGGCTAAACGTGGAGGAAAAGTCGGTCTTTTCGAAGAGGCAAACGGGGGAACTATTTTTCTTGATGAAATTGGGGAAATTAGCCTCAACCTTCAAGCCAAGCTTTTGCGCGTACTGCAAGAACGTGAAATTGTTAAAGTGGGTGACAATCGTTCATTTAACGTAGATGTAAGGGTTATTGCAGCTACCAATGCTAATTTAGAAGCGGGATTAAGAGCTGGTAAGTTTCGCGAAGATTTGTATTATCGTTTAAATGTAATCCCGGTTATAATTCCCCCCTTAAGACAGAGGAGAAGTGATATGCCCTTACTTGTCCGCCACCTCATAGGGAGCTTCAATCAGGAATACGGTCGCTCTGTCGAGAGAATCAGTGATGAGGCATTGCAAATTTTAATGGGGTATCATTGGCCAGGGAACGTTCGCGAATTAGAAAACTTTTTGGGTCGAGCAATTATTAACATGCGAATTGGTGAAACGGTTGTAGAGCATCATCATCTTCCAGTTTTGATTCAACCTACTCCTAATTCTTCCGAGGCTCATTTTGGTAACTTAGCCCATATTTCCTTGACAGAGGAGGAACTCGGGTTTGAAGGGTTGCAACGGCAGTGGGAACGCGCCTTACTAGTAACCACGTTACAAAGAACCGGAGGTAATAAAACTAAAGCAGCCCAGCAGCTAAAAATGTCAATCCGAAATTTCTACTACAAACTTGAACGGCATGCCCTGTTATAAAGAGAACGGTTAATTATTGAGCATTATGGACAGAACATAAAGTAAAATAAGCAAGAGTTAAGTTAAGGAAAGGAAAGAGGGAAAACACATTGAATGAAGAGAACCGACGCGAGGAACGCATCGGAGGAGAGGTGCTTTTTGAGGGAAGAATGCTTCGTTTAGAACGTGACCAAGTCCGGTTGCCAAATGGATTGGAAACATCTCGAGAAGTTATTAGGCACCCAGGAGCGGTTGCAATTATTGCCCTTCAGGATCAACATGTGCTCATGGTTCGACAATATCGCTATGCTATCGCCCAGGAAACCTTGGAAATCCCAGCGGGGAAACTCGATCCGCATGAGACTCCCCTGGATTGTGCCGAACGTGAACTCCGGGAAGAAACTGGTTATCGGGGGACAATGGAACATATTAGCACGTTTTTCACAACGCCAGGTTTCACAGATGAGCTAATGCATCTGTTTTTAGCTCGGGATTTGGTTTGGGATCCGTTAACCCCAGATGAGGATGAATTTTTAGCCGTGGAAAGAATCCCCTGGGGTGAGGCAGTGCAGAGTGCACAACAAAGTAAGTTTAATGATGCAAAAACCGTTCTGGGGATTTTACTCGTACAGGGGCTTATTGCATGATTTTTGCAGATTTACATATTCATATAGGGCAAAGTTTAAACGGGAAAGCCGTAAAAATTACTGCTTCGAATGCATTAACCTTGCCTAATATCCTTGAAGTTGCCGGTGAGGTAAAAGGGCTCTCCTTGGTAGGCGTTGTTGATGCTCATTCGAGCGGAGTGCAACAGGATTTTAAGACATTGTTAGACTCGGGCGATCTGAGCCCTTTATCGGCAGGTGGGTATGCTGCTCACGGTCTGACGGTGATTCCTGGACATGAAATTGAATTACAGGTCGGAGATGGGAATGCTCATTTCTTGGCCTATTTTCCATCGATGGAGCGAGTCGAGCAATACGTCCGCTCCTTAAGGCACTCCACAAAAAATTGGCAATTGAGTACCCAAAAGGGCTTTCTTCCAATTGACCTATGGATTGAAGCAGTTTCGAAAGCAGAAGGGATTTGGTTTCCCGCTCATGCCTTTACTCCACACAAAGGTATTTATGGGAATTGTTGCAGGCGTCTGAATGACGTACTACCGATCTTGCCGATGGCTTTGGAAATTGGGCTCAGTGCCGATAGAGCAATGGCAGAAAGTATCAGTGAACTAGAGTCGGTGGTCTTGTTTAGCAATTCAGATGCCCACTCGTTGCCTAATATTGCTCGGGAGTATAATACCTTCGAGCAAACAGACCCCTCTTTTGGAGGACTGTTAGATTTAATCAAGGGAAAACACAAGCACGCAGTTCGTAATTTTGGCTTGCCCCCTAAAGTAGGAAAATATCATCGTACGTATTGTCTAAGTTGTGAGAACATCGTTAAGAGCACGGCTCCACAGTTGACTTGCCCTATTTGTGGGAGTGGTCATGTTGTGATGGGAGTCTTGGACCGCTTGATGAGTATAGCAGACCGTCCGGTGGGTAAACACGATGACTCAACTTATGTTCATCAAGTTCCACTACTGCAGCTTCCCGGGATTGGGCCTAAAATGTATGAACGACTTTTGAAGGCTTTCGGCACGGAAATGGCTGTACTTCATCAGGTTGGCGCAACAGACTTAGAGCGCGTTGCCGGAGTCAAGGTTTCGGCATGGATTATGAAGGCCCGAAGTGGGGAGCTAAATGTCGAGGAAGGTGGTGGGGGCGTATTTGGTAGAGTTGTGGACATACTTTCCCTCAGACCAGAATAATATCCCATATAAACGTATGGGAAGGGGTGCGAAGGATGTGGAAACAGCTCGGTGAACACATTCGGCAATATTGGGTTATTTATCTCACGCTTTCGAGTGTCTATCTCGCAGGTGTGGTATTTGGGGTGCTTGGAGTCGGTGCCTTGGGAGTTCCTCAAACCTCTCAACTTGGAAAATTCCTGGATACACTTTTAATAAGCCAACCGAGAACTATAGAGCCTGCCTTCTTGGGACAACTGGCCAGAGATATGTTCATAATGATGGCAGGAATTTGGATCTTAGGACTTACGATTATTGGGGCACCTTTAGTTTATCTTATCGTCTTTACGAGAGGATTTATTCTTGGATTTACGGTTAGTTTTATCATTGGAGCGAAAGGAACCCTGGGGCTTGGTTTGATTCTTACGACCGTTTTAGTTCCGAACCTTTTTGCCATTCCTCTACTGCTTCTTGGTGCAGGGTTAGCGACAATATTTTCGTTTCTGCTACTTCGAGGAAAAGCCAGAGGAGAATCGCTACGCAGAGAATTTCTATATTATACGGCTGCAGCGGCGTTTGTTTCTGTGGGAGCGGTTGCTGTTGGAGTGGCACAAGGTTATTTCTCAATACTAGGCGTCCATTTGTTCGGGCTTTAGAAACAATCAATTGCAAAGTATTGCATTGAAATATATTGCAAGCAAGTTTATTCAGGTTTTTTGCTGAGAAATTCTCAGTTTGTTTCTTTTACTATGGTTTGTGCATATTAAGAGAGGCTGCTGTCCTTGATTACGCTTAAGCTGATGAAGGAATGATCCTTTCTTGCACATGGCACAATATTTGCATTATAATATCAGTGCGAGGACTAATGACTAAGATGGAGGTTTGAATTATGCTGATTGGAGTTCCGAAGGAGATTAAAAACAATGAAAGTCGGGTGGCTATCACACCTGCGGGTGTCCATGCTTTTACTTTAACTGGGCATCAGGTTGTTGTGGAAAAATCTGCCGGTGAAGGCAGTGGCATCACCGATCAGGAGTATATCGAAGCAGGTGCTCAGATACTTGATTCAGCCGCTGACGTCTGGAATGCAGATATGGTCATTAAGGTTAAGGAACCGATACAATCGGAATATGCATTTTTTAAACCAGGACAAATTCTGTTTACTTATTTGCATTTAGCTAGGGAACCAGAATTAACGAAAGAACTTATGGAAAAACAAGTGGTCGGTATTGCGTACGAAACCATCCAATTAGATAACGGTTCATTGCCTTTGCTTGTCCCTATGAGCGAAGTAGCTGGGCGCATGTCGATTCAAATCGGAGCTCAATTTCTTGAAAAACCCAATGGCGGAAAAGGGGTTTTGCTTGGGGGAGTGCCTGGTGTACCTCCCGCAAGAGTAACTATTATCGGCGGCGGGATTGTGGGTACGAACGCAGCTAAAATGGCTATAGGACTTGGCGCAAATGTTACTCTTATCGAAAAAAGCTCGCAGCGTTTACGGGAGATTGATGATCTCTTTGGCGGTCGAGTCAAAACGTTGATGTCAAATCCTTATAATATTGCGGCGAATGTGGCTCTAGCGGATTTACTTATAGGAGCAGTACTTATTCCTGGTGCCCGTGCTCCTCACTTAGTAACAGAGGACATGGTGAAGGAAATGACACCCGGTAGTGTGATTGTCGATGTTGCTATTGACCAAGGAGGTAGCATCGCAACAATTGACCGTGTGACAACGCATAGTGATCCCACGTATATAAAATATGGCGTAGTTCATTACTCGGTTGCAAATATTCCTGGAGCTGTTGCTAGGACGTCAACCTTTGCTTTGACTAATGTAACGTTAGGATATGCGCTTGAGATTGCTAACAAAGGTTATTTTAAAGCGATCCAAGAAAATCGTTCGCTTCGTAAAGGGGTTAACGTCATTAACGGCAAGTTAAGTTATAAAGCGGTCGCCGAATCTCTGAACATTATGTACACACCGTTAGAAGAAGCCTTACTCTAGGGTAGATTTTAGACACTAAAGTTCTTAGTTTAAATACAAAACGAGTGGAATCCATTGATTGGGTTCCACTCGTTTTATTTCCATTAGAGTTCGGCAAGTTTTCTTAGGATAAGGACAATCTGCAGATGCATAGGTATAAGGGATAGGGAGGGAATGCAATGCCTAAAAAACGCTGGAGTGATTTTTTCCTTTACCTTGGAAGGGTATTTATCCTCCTTATTTTACTTGCAGTGCTCCTGCCGAAGCTTGTTGCCGTGTGTAATATTTGGATGTCTTCATTCTTACATAATGACCAAAAACCGATGGGTAACCCTCTGCGAGTAGAAGTACCAAAGTGGGAAGAGCGACAATTTCCACCAGGGTAAACGGAGAAACAAGGGAAATCTCCTTTCTGTGTTGAATGTATTATAATAATAATGATTTTTTGACGGTACAGAAAAGAGGGGATAAAGTGACCTCTGGGGAACAAATTACTAAACAGTATCTGATTTACCTGCATGTTGAGCGGGGGTTATCCGAAAATACGTTGGAGGCATATGAGCGTGATTTACTTCAGCTTTTAGTTTTCCTTAAACGGCGGAAAACAGACTTTATCACTTGTGAGGCTAATGATCTCTTTTTATTTCTTCTTAAATTGAAGGAAAATGGAAAAGCACCTCGAAGTGTTGCTCGTTGCCATGCAACTCTACGAGGATTTTTTGCGTTCTTGCTAGATGAAGGAAGACGAAGCGATAACCCGAGTACCTATTTAGTGACACCAAAGTTAAATCAACCACTTCCGAAGGTGTTGTCAGAAGCGACAATGGATAAACTATTACAAGCAAGGGAAGAATCCGATCTTACTCATCGGGATTTGGCGATGCTGGAAGTTCTTTATAGTAGTGGATTGCGTGTTTCTGAATTGATCGGATTACGTTTGTCGGATATTTCGTTGGACGTCGGATATGTTCGTTGCCTTGGCAAGGGTAGTAAGGAACGGATTGTACCATTAGGAGAACTTGCAATTCGGGACGTAGAGCATTACTTAAATGGTCCGCGACAGCGATTGTGTGGCAAGCAAAAGAGCGATATCCTCTTTTTAAATGTCCATGGTCGCCCTCTGACGCGCCAAGGAGTGGTATACATATTAAAAAAATGGGGAAAAAATCATAACCTAGAGCAGACCATTTCTCCCCACATGTTTCGTCACAGTTTCGCAACCCATCTGCTAGATCATGGAGCAGACCTGCGTTCAGTCCAAGAAATGCTGGGACATGCGGACATTGCAACAACTCAAATTTATACGCATCTGACTCGGAAACGCCTGCTAGACGTCTTTAGAAAAGCACATCCACGGGCGGATTAATGGATTAGGGGTGAAAGTAGAACATGTCACGGAGAGCAATTATTATCGTATTAGACAGTGTTGGAATCGGAGAAATGCCCGACGCAAAAGACTATGGAGACTTGGGTAGTAATACCTTGGGTAATATTGCCCATCGTCAGGGGGGACTTAAGCTCCCATTTCTACAAAAACTAGGCCTGGGGAATATTGACTTGATCACGGGAGTTCCAGCCGCTTCTAATCCGGAGGGTAGCTTTGGGAAAATGGCCGAGCGCTCCCTCGGGAAGGATACAACCAGTGGCCATTGGGAGATGGCTGGCGTGATTTTAGAAAGAGCGCTTCCCACGTTTCCCCAGGGTTTTCCTCAAGAGTTTATTAAACGCTATGAATTAGCTATTGGGCGCAGCGTCATAGGTAATGAGGTTGCCTCCGGTACGGAGATTATTCAGCGTCTTGGAGAAGAGCATGTACAGACAGGAAAGCCCATTGTCTACACATCAGCCGATTCAGTATTTCAAATCGCTGCTCATGAGGCGGTTATCCCTCTGGCGGAACTGATGCGTCTATGTCAAATTGCTCGCGAAATGTTGAAAGATGAGTTACAAGTAGGACGTGTGATCGCTCGTCCATTTCTCGGTGAGGTTGGAAAATTTTACCGAACATCAAATAGGCATGATTTTGCGTTAGAACCTCCCTATAAAACGTTGCTGGATTATCTGAAAGAACAGGGTCTTGAGGTCTGTGCAGTAGGTAAAATCCATGATATTTATGCGGGAAAGGGAACGACTGACTTTATACCCTCAAAGGGAAATATGGAAAGTGTCGATAAGACATTAGGCTATATGGCTAAGGTAAAATCTGGCTTAATTATGACCAACTTAGTTGATTTCGATATGATATATGGGCACCGTAATGATGTGGAAGGATATGCACGGGCTTTAGAGGAATTTGACGCACGCCTACCAGAAATTTATACTGCCCTACGCCCAGAGGATTTGTTAATCATTACGGCTGATCATGGCTGTGATCCAACCATGCCAGGAACGGATCATACCCGAGAATATGTTCCACTACTCGTTTACGGGACAAGCCTGAAAAAAGGGATTAATCTTGGGGTGAGGCCCACCTTCGCAGATTTAGGAGCAACAGTGGCTGACTATCTTGAAATTGGGTCGATTGCTCATGGAAATAGTTTTTATGCAGACATTCAAGGAGGAATATGAAAATGATTTCTGAAAAGGAACATAGTGTTAAATTAGCAGAGGCGCGAAGCTATCTCATGGAACGTGTCACAACCATGCCCGAACTCGGTGTTATCTTGGGCTCAGGGTTAGGCGCTTTTGCCGATCTTATCGAGGAGGAAATTGTGATACCTTACAAAGAAATTCCGCATTTTCCGATTTCGACTGTGGAGGGACATGCTGGACAAATGGTTTTCGGAACGGTTGATGGTCGCAAGGTCGTGGTAATGCAAGGGCGGTTTCATTTTTATGAAGGGTATGCCATGCAGGAGGTGACTTTTCCGATTCGGGTAATGCAAGTTTTAGGAGTGAAGGGTCTTATTGTTACGAATGCTGCGGGTGGAATAAACGCAGCATTTCATCCGGGAGACTTAATTCTTATCAAGGATCATATTAACTTGATGGGCGACAATCCGTTGCGGGGGGCAAATTTATCGAGTTTGGGTCCGCGCTTTCCGGATCTTAGTGATGGATATAATCTGGAATGGCGCCAAAAGGCGTTAGAGATTGCCAGAGAGTTAGGGATTAAACCTCAAGAAGGGGTTTATGCGGCTATGAGTGGTCCTAACTATGAAACTCCTGCAGAAATTCGTTATTTGCGTACGATTGGAGCGGATATGGTGGGCATGAGTACTGTACCAGAAGTACTTGTGGCTAACCATGCAGGAATGCGGGTTTTGGGTATTTCCTGTGTGACAAACATGGCGGCAGGTATTTTGCCTCAAAAACTCAGTCATGTGGAAGTTATGGAAACCGCGAATCGGATTGAAAAGCAATTTGTGCGTTTCGTTCAGGGGCTTGTACGAGAGCTTTAGGGGATACGACCGAACTCAAGACGAACTTCAACCAAGAAAGAGTGATTTCAAATGCGTATGGTGGACTTAATCGAAAAGAAACGGGAGGGCGAACCCCTTTCTAAGAGGGAAATCCGCTTTATCATTGATGGATATGTCCAAGGAACTATTCCTGACTATCAAATGGCAGCCTGGGCTATGGCCGTTTATTTTCGTGGAATGTTGCCCCAAGAAACGGCTGAACTCACGTTGGCAATGGCGCAGAGCGGTGATCAACTTGATCTTTCTACTTTAGGAAAGCGATTTGTGGATAAACATAGTACCGGAGGGGTGGGAGATAAGACAACCTTACTCCTCGGGCCTATGGTTGCGGCTTGTGGCGTACCTGTGGCGAAAATGTCAGGTAGAGGACTTGGACATACCGGAGGAACGATTGATAAGCTCTGTTCAGTACCGGGCTTTCGGGTCGAACTTTCTCGGGAGGATTTTTTGGCACAAGTGAAGAAAATTGGATTGTCCGTCATGGCTCAGACGGGAAATCTAGTTCCTGCCGACAAAAAACTTTATGCTCTGCGGGATGTCACGGCGACTGTTAGCTCCATTCCTTTGATTGCATCGTCTGTGATGAGTAAAAAAATTGCTGCAGGAGCACAGGGAATCGTCTTGGATGTTAAGTACGGTTCAGGGGCCTTCATGAAGACCCTTGAGGAGGCCCGGGTGCTAGCAAAAACGATGGTAGATATTGGGAAGGAACTGGGGCGTCAGACGATTGCAGTCCTGAGTAATATGAATCAACCACTTGGCCGAGCGGTGGGAAATAGCATAGAGGTCCTAGAAGTGGCTGACGCGCTCCAGGGAAAAGGCCCTCAAGATTTAATCGAAGTCAGCTTGGAGTTGGGAGCTTGGATGCTTGTGGCTGGAGAGGTCGTATCTGATGTCGAGGTTGGGAAGGAACGCCTGCGTAAGAGTTTAGAAAGCGGCACGGCTTGGGACAAGTTTCTGGCCTTCTTAAGCGAGCAGGGGGGAGATGCCCAAGCGGTAGCCAACCGTCGGCTAAGGGTCGCTCCGTGGAACCTTCCGATCCTTGCTCAGGAAACCGGGTACGTGCAACCGTTTGATGCGCATAGAATTGGGATTTTGGCTATGACTCTGGGTGCAGGACGAGTTACGAAAGAAAGTTCAATTGATTTGGGGGCAGGGGTTGTTCTGGCTAAAAAAGCCGGAGAGTGGGTCGAAGCCGGAGAACCCATCTTGCAGCTTTATGGTAGGGATAAAGGATCATTAGCTGAAGGACTTCAGCTTGCACAATTCTTAGTTACTGTTGGAAGCGAAGCCCCCGTATTGCCTCCATTGATTGAGGAAATTATAAGATGATTTTTTGAAGGCACTTGCAAATGCGGTCATTAATAGCTTCATTGAAGTTTTAACATTCATGATGGATAAAGCGAAATTCATAAAATCCTCCTCCTTACGTATGCATATAGAGTGCAACTAGGGAGGAGGATTTGATTTATGGTACGTGAAAAAAAGATTTACCCTTTTGCTGAGGGTCTGACGACGGCGGACACGTTTGTAGTTTTGGGAGATGCGGAAAAATTCCAGAAGCATAAACATGCCTGGAAGGTTTGGCGGGCCCTCAAAGAATTTGGGTGTGTCGCTTATCCAGTGGCTGTGGATTTGAAGCGTATTGATGGAAGCAAGGTGTACCGAAACTTAACTGAGCTAAAGGATAAAGTGTCGGTAGTTGTACCATGCCTGCCTCCAGAGAAACTTAAGTCTCTGGTTTCTGACGCTTCATCTGCTGGAGCCAATAGAATTTGGTTTCAAGAACAGACATGGAGCCAGGAATTCCAGCAAGAATGCGATAATGCTGGAATGACGGTGATTCGCGGATGCGTGCTTCGGCATAAGATATATCCAATCTTTGGTATGCGTTTTTTCAATCCCTGTTACTGGCATGGGCTCAGAGATGTTAAGGTACCAGCCAAACAGTTTATAAGGTTTTAGGGGGAGTAAGTATACTCAGCGCGTTCCCACACGTTCCATTGCAGATGTAATTCCTCTTTTCGTGCTCGTAATGCTAAGACTAAGAAATTTTCACTGTCTAAGTTAAGCATTTCCAAGGACTGACGGTTTGGAAATTTCTCACGAAAAAAAGAGGAATTTATTGGATTTCGGAGAATTTAATTGGTACATCACAAATCCCTCTTGTTAGTTCAAGCGCAAGAATGATAGGAATAAGCGAACGTGAATCGTGTGATGAATTCGAGATTAACTTGAATAGGGAAAGTGGAAATAAGGAATGGTACTAAGGAAACACGTGCAAATTTTTAGAAGATAGCCGAAAGATAAGGAGATATACTAAATGTTCTGGGGATTATTCCGAAACTTGGCGCTCAACATTAGCTTGATCGTTACGGTCGCTTATCTGATGACTCGGACCAAGTTATTTAGGCGTATGTTACTAGGCAAGGCTAATATGCATGAAAAGCTTTTCCTGGTTTTATTTTTTGGGTTCCTTGGGATAACAGGAACTTATTCTGGGGTAGAAATTAAAGGGGCTTTGGCTAATTCTCGGGTGATCGGGGTGGCAGTCGGAGGGCTTCTCGGTGGCCCCCTAGTGGGGATCGCGGCAGGTTTCTTGGCTGGAGGGCATCGCGCACTTTTAGGAGGATTTACGGCGCTTGCCTGTGGAATTGCCACGATTGTCGAGGGAGGAATTGCCGGATACGCAGGGCGGGAATTTTCAGGAAACTTATCCTGGAAACGTTCCTTGTTAATTGGTATGGGAATTGAAGTCGTTCAAATGCTCATTATTCTATTGTTGGCTCGCCCCTATGCTGCGGCATGGGATTTGGTTAAGGATATCGGCCTACCTATGATTATTATGAATGGCATTGGGATTTCTATTTTCGTGACTGTAATTCATGATTCATTGGAAGAAGAAGAACGAATTGGCGCGGTCCAAGCGCAAAAGGCACTTTATATTGCTAATTTGACCTTACCAATTTTGCGTTTAGGTTTAACGAAGGAAACGGCACGCAGAGTGGCTGAAATTATTTATGATCAGACCGACGTAGCTGCGGTGGCCTTAACAGACCGCGAGCAAATTTTAGCTCATGTGGGAAAAGGTTCGGATCACCATGAAGCTGGTCATGTCATTCAAACGCTAGCCACTCATCAGGCCTTAGATTTAGGGGAATTAAAGCTAGCTGCAACTCGGGTCGAAATCGGTTGTCCTGATCCAAACTGTCCGTTGTTTTCAGCACTGGTTGTGCCACTTCATTTCCGACAATCGATTGTCGGAACACTTAAGATTTATAGAGAACGGGCACGGGGAATCAGTCCTGTGGATTGGGAATTTGGAGCTGGTTTGGGTATGCTTTTTTCCACTCAGTTAGAGTTAGCGACTTTGGAAGCAAGGGCTCATTTGGTGAGCAAAGCAGAACTGAAAGCACTTCAGGCCCAAGTAAATCCACATTTTCTCTTTAATGCAATTAATACTGTAGTCTCATTTTGCCGTACTGATCCGGAAAAGGCGCGCCATCTTCTTTTGCAACTGGGGGATTTCTTTCGCAAGAACCTTAAAAGCGGGGAAAAGTTTGTGACGCTACGCGAAGAGTGCGAACATATACGAGCCTATTTGGCGATCGAGCAGGCTCGTTTTTCTGAACGCCTTTGCGTTCGTGAGGAAATTACGGATGAGGCCTTAAACTGGAGATTACCGGGGCTAACCCTTCAGCCCCTTGTCGAAAATGCTATAAAGCATGGGATTTACCCCATGAGCACATTGGGGGAAATTGTTATTTCTGCCTATATCGAAGAGAACACCTTGGTAGTGCAGATTGAAGATAATGGGGTGGGAATTCCCAGCGAGAAATTGACCCGAATCCAAGCTGGCGTTGAAGTTTCGACTTCTGGGCTGGGGATTGGTCTCCAAAATGTTGCACAACGTCTCCAGATTCTCTATGGCAAGAGAGCTGATTTTGTTATTGAGAGCAGGGAGGGAACGGGAACTCAGATTACTTTAAGAATTCCTCCTGTTGCAACCGCTGAACGTTTTGAAATTCCTAAATAGGAGGTTGTTACTTGCGAGTCATGGTTGTGGATGATGAACGTCCTGCACGAGAAGAATTATCTTATTTACTACGGCAAATACCCAGTGTAGAAATTGTAGCCGAAGCTGGAACGGGAGAGGAAACGATTAAGAAATACCAGGAGTGTAGCCCAGATGTTCTATTTCTCGATGTTCAAATGCCAGATGCTTCGGGAGTGGATGTCGCCCGGGAATTAATACGGCTTGGTTTCTCACCGACGATTGTCTTTGCTACGGCATATGACCAATATGCGGTGGATGCGTTTGATATTAATGCCGTTGATTATCTCTTGAAACCGTTTCATGAGGATCGGTTAGCAGAAACCATGCAGCGTGTAAAAAAACGTCTTGAGATAGGAACTGCGGTAGAGTCACAGACCACGCCAGAACAGGTTCAGAATCGAGAGTTTCAGGCTAAATTAGACCAAATCTATACGTCATTACATACGGCTGAGGGGAAAACTGGCAAACTCAAAATCGAAGAAAATGGTAAAATACTGCTCATCCCTTTTGGCGATATTTCTTATGCTACAATTGAGGAACGTTCAGTTCGGATCGTTACCCGAGAACGAAGTTATTTAACCAATTATACTCTAAATGAACTAGAGGGTTTGTTAAGGTCGTCGTGCCTTCGAGTCCATAAAAGTTATCTAGCAAATTTAGATCAAATCCATTCCATTATTCCTTGGTTTAATAATACCTACAATTTGATTATGCACGATAATAGCGAGATTCCAGTCAGCCGCACGTATGTCAAAGTATTTCGGGAACGAATGGGTTTATAACTTTAATTAGTGGGTGAGTTTAAGCATATAAGGACATAAAGTTACACAGGATTTTTGGTACATCAGACCTGAAATCCTGTGTTTTTTGTTGAATTTTACGCATTAACTCGGTTCAACAGTATACTTGGTAATAGATCTAGCAAACAAAATATGGTTTTTTGTGAAAGGAGTAAAAAAATGAATGCTTTAACTCTTATTATTGCTACAGCACTAATTCTTATCTTGGCGTACCGTTTCTATGGAGCCTTCATCTCGGCTAAAGTATTAGCCCTAGATTCAAGTGTCATTACTCCAGCCGTGCGCTTAGAGGACGGGCAAGATTATGTCCCGACGAACAAGTGGGTTGTCTTTGGACATCACTTCGCAGCGATTGCCGGGGCGGGTCCTTTGGTTGGGCCAGTTTTGGCTGCTCAGTTTGGTTATTTGCCAGGCGCACTTTGGATTCTAATCGGTGCGGTATTAGGTGGGGCAGTTCATGATGCGGTCGTACTCTTTGCCTCTATTCGTCATGATGGTAAAAGCCTTTCCGACATCGCTAAAGATGAGATCGGGCCAGTCACCGGCTTTATTACAGGGATAGCCATTCTCTTCATCATTACGATCACGATGGCGGGACTTGCTATGGTTATCGTCAATGCCCTGTATAAAAACTCTTGGGGTGTCTTTACAATTTCTATGACTATTCCAATCGCCGTTTTTGTAGGTATTTATATGCATAAACTCCGCCCAGGTAAGTTGGGAGAGGCTTCGGTCATCGGGGTTGCTTTGATTCTTCTCGCGGTGGTTTTGGGTCCGGTTATTAAGAATTCTCCCTTTGCGTATTTATTTTTCTACGATGTCAAAACGCTTGAAATTATTCTTCCGGTGTATGGTTTTGTTGCGGCAGCTCTTCCCGTCTGGTTGCTTCTGGCCCCTCGGGATTACCTCAGTTCCTATATGAAAATTGGAACCATCGCAGCATTAGCAATTGGGATTGTCTTTGTTCACCCACAACTTCAAATGCCTGCTATTACTCAATTTGTCCATGGTGGTGGTCCTATCATCAATGGGAAATTATGGCCATTCCTATTTATTACGATTGCCTGTGGCGCAGTTTCTGGATTCCATGCCCTTATTGCTTCTGGCACGACGTCTAAAATGTTGAAAGACGAAGGGGAGATTAGGCTGGTTGGGTATGGCGGAATGATCATGGAAGCCTTCGTGGCGATGATGGCTCTTATTGCCGCTACGGTATTGGCCCCAGGAGATTACTTTGCTATTAACACCGCTCCGGCTGTCTTTGCTAACTTGGGGATGCACGTTAAAGACTTACCGATCCTTTCGCAAATGGTAGGAGAAAATGTTGCCGGACGTCCCGGCGGTGCAGTTAGCTTAGCTGTGGGTATGGCCCATATTTTCTCAAGTATTCCTGGTCTGAAAGGGTTGATGGCGTACTGGTATCAATTTGCCATTATGTTTGAAGCACTCTTTATTCTGACGACAATTGATGCAGGTACTCGTGTAGCCCGTTATATTGCACAAGATTTTCTAGGTTTAGCGTACAAACCGATAAAGAATTCTAAGTCGATGGTATTGTCGATTGTGTTAAGTGCTATAGTTTCATTTGCTTGGGGATATCTTCTCTATGGCGGGGACATTGCAACCATCTGGCCAATCTTTGGAGTGTCTAACCAATTACTGGCCACCTTGGCTTTGGCAATTGGCTCCAACATGATTTTGCGCCGTACTAAGAAACTAAGTTATATGTTGACCACCTTTCTTCCGATGCTCTTCATGGGGGTTACGTCTTCAGTCGCCGGATATCTGACGATTGTAAACAACTACCTTCCGAAACATCAAACGCTTCCTGCAGTGCTCGCCGCGCTGATGATTCTCTTGGCAACAATTATTGTTGTGGATTCAATTCGGAAGCTCTGGCAGACGTATTCTTCCATCTCCAGCGGGTTGGTTCCAAATGTTGCAGCAAAGTAGAGCTTGTAAACCATTTTTATAAATATCTAAACTTAATGTTCAAGCCTTTGGGTTGTCGTTTAGCGGCAACTCAAAGGCTTTTTTTGCTATTTTAAAGGGGAAATGGTTATGCCAATGAGTGAAATTAAATTGCAAAGAGAATCAGTAAATTAGCCGCTCCGGTGCGTTGGTGAATGTGTAATTTCATTTCATTTATCCAATATATTTAACATTTTCGGGAATAATAAAATCAAACTATATGAGGGGGGTTTAAGATGAAAAAATGTTCCGCAATCGTTTTAGCTATAGTGCTTGTGTTTGGAAACATTGGCTTAGCTAATGTGCAACCAGCACTTGGAGTGGAGATTGAGACAGAAGCAGCAAGTGCTATCTTGATGGATGCAGCGTCTGGTCAAATTCTCTATGAAAAAGAATCACATAAAGAATTACCACCAGCAAGTGTCACGAAACTCATGACCTTACTGGTAGCATCAGATGCAGTAGCTGCGGGAAAAGTTAAATTAACCGACAAAGTGACCGCCAGTGAGAATGCAAGCAAACTTGGAGGTTCTCAGATCTACCTAAAACCGGGCGAAACCTTCACTTTGGAACAGATGTTAATTGCCATTGCCGTTGGATCAGCCAATGATGGCTGTGTCGCAGTTGCGGAACATATTAATGGGACACATGAAGCCTTTGTGGAAGAGATGAACCGGAAGGCTCAGGAATTAGGGCTGAAAAATACACATTTTGCGAATGCTTATGGATTACCAGCTGAGGGGCATTATACGAGCGCATATGACTTGGCGGTTATTTCTAGAGAAGCCCTCAATTATCCACTAGTACGGAAGTTAACCAGCATGAAAGAATATGAGTTAAGAGACGGGAAGTTTAAGCTTTGGAATACAAATAAGCTACTATGGTGGTACCCAGGAGCAGATGGATTTAAAACCGGGTGGACGAATGAAGCTAAGTATTGCCTGGCTTCGACTGTGCAGAGAGATGGTTTAAGGTTAATTTGCGTTGTTATGGGTGTACCCCAAGTAAGAGGGCATTTCGCAGAATCTATGAAAATTTTTAACTATGGTTTTGCTAAATATGCCTTTAAACAATTTGCCCCAGCTGAACAAAAACAGGGTGTAGTAAAAGTTCGCAAGGGCATGGAAGATGAGGTTCTTGCAGTCACCGAAAAACCTTTGGGTGTTACTGTTGAGAAAGGGAAGGATAAAAATTTGTGGGTGGAGACCAAGCTCAGCCCAGAAATCAATGCTCCTATTCAGAAAGGTCAAAAGTTAGGCGAGGTACTCCTTTATCGAGATGATCAGTTGCAAGGGACTGTTAATCTGGTCGCCGACCACCCTGTTGCAAGAGCAAGCGTCACTGAGCAAATGACGCGCACATTAAAAGGAGTTTTTGGTTATTAAACACGTTTAGTCCGTATGCGCAAGGTCTAAGCTTGAACGATCGTTAACCTGGGATAATTGACGGATTCTATTGAGGGCAGAGCGCTCGATACGAGAGATTTGAACTTGCGAAAGTTGAAGCTGACTGGCGATTTGACTTTGAGTCTTATCTTCAAAAAAGCGCATCAGGAGTACTCGTTTTTCACGTTCAGGTAATTTGTCTAGGACCTCTTTCAGGGCAAGGTTTTCGAACCAGCTGGGGTCAAGTTCCTTATCTGTTGAGAGTTGATCTAGAACGTAGATGGGATCGGAGTCGTCTTGGTAAAGGGTATCGTGGATCGATGTAGGACTTTGGACGGCTTCAAGTGCGGCGACGATCTCATCCCGGTCAACGCCAATATTCGTTGCGATTTCACCGATGGTCGCCTCTCTACCAAGCGTTGCCGAAAGTTCATCTCGAGAACGATTCACTTTATAAACTAGCTCCTTATACGAACGAGGAACCTTCACAGGATGGTCATCTCGGAGAAAACGGCGGATTTCTCCAATGATCATTGGGACTGCATACGTAGAAAACTTTACTCCATAAGTAAAGTCGAATTTGTCAATAGCTTTAATCAAGCCAATGGTTCCGATTTGAAAGAGGTCTTCGATCTCATAGCCGCGATGGCTAAAGCGTTGAACTAAATTAAAGATAAGTTTCAGGTTGCAATTAATTAAACGCTCACGAGCAACAGCATCTCCGTCTTTGGCTGCATGGAGGTTAAGCATCATTTCCTTGTCAGAGAGTAGTGGGAAGTGGGGGAGATTCATTTCAGTTAGTCGTTGAATCATTGCGCCCCCCCCCTAATGCGAGGAGATGGGTGTTTGCTTGAAATGCTTTATCATGGTTACGGTTGTCCCCACTTCAAGTTCAGAGTCCACTCGAAGTTCGTCCATGAAAGATTGCATGAAGACAAAGCCCAGCCCCATTCGCTCAGGATCGGTACTATAAGCAGGCTGCATGGCTTGCTCAATATCCGAAATGCCACATCCTTCATCCTTCACAACAATCTTGAGAGTGTCGTTAGAGATGTCCAAGTCAAGATAAACAATGTGATTTGGGTTATTCTGGTATCCGTGGATAATGGCATTGGAAACGGCTTCCGAAACGGCGACTTTGAGTTCTTCAATGTCATTTAGTGGAAGGTCCATCTGAGCCCCCACTGAAGCGATGAGTAAACGGGTAATGCTGACATTTTCAGCGATACTAGAAAATGTGAGGCTTAATTGATTGGTTTTCATTAGGCTCCCCTTCCTTCCTCATAAGCGTGCGCTTCATCCTGATAGAAACTGATAATTTTAGGTAGTCCCGACAATTCCATGATTTTATAAATATGTGGGGGTACATTTGAAATTTTAAGCTTCCCTCCCAGGGGAAGTAGTTTTTTGTACCTGCCTAAAATAACGCCAAGTCCAGAACTGTCGACAAATCGGACTTCTTCAAGATTGAGAATAACTGTGCGAATTCCGCGTTTCTCAATTTCGATGTCAATCGCTTGTCGTACCATAGAAGCTGTATGCATATCCAGTTCCCCGTTTAAGCGCAAGATTAGGGTCAGGCGCTCTATCTTTTTTTCAAGGTTCAAGACCATTCCCCCTAAAATAAAAATCGCATTACTAATGATTTCGATGTCATCCATAATTTTCCTGCCTACTAATGGAGAAGTTTTTCGTATGATGTGTCGAAATAGAGGAATTCATTATGTGTTTTATCATTAATGTCCTAGGTAGTGAGTATAATTTAGGTCGTTCGGATTCATACTAGAAATTATCTGTCACTAGTTGGAAAGGAGGAAATAGGATGGCTAGCCAAACTTTACGTAAGCCAACGATCGCAGTAACTCCAGAACAATATAAAACGTTAGCACAGCAAATTACTCCTAAGCCAACCGTTGTAAAAAATATAGTTCGAGCATTTATCGTTGGAGGAATAATTTGCGTGATAGGACAAGTTGTTATTAATCTTTTTGTCATGGGCGGGCTGACCCGTCTTGAAGCATCTTCAATAGCAACAGCGATCATGATTTTTTTAGGAGCTTTATTAACGGGATTGGGGATTTACGACGAGATAGGGAAATTCGCAGGAGCTGGTTCCATTGTTCCAGTTACAGGGTTTTCCAACTCCATTGTGGCCCCTGCCATGGAATTTAAGCGAGAAGGCTATGTCCTAGGTGTCGGAGCAAAGCTGTTCACAGTTGCGGGTCCTGTGCTAGTGTATGGAATTGCGACATCAATTCTAGTGGGTATCATATATTTCTTTTTGCACTAATTGTGCCCGCAGGTACTTGTCTCAAAGTTAGAAGGTGCGATAAAACTCAAGCTATGAATGGGGACGAGAGTCAAGATGGATTTAAAACGAATGGGAAACCAGACCGTGGTGTTTGCCAATCCTCCAGTCATTTTATCGTCATATTCTGTGGTAGGTCCTAAAGAAGGGCAAGGTCCTCTAGGGAAGACATTTAGTAAGATATGGAAAGACCAACTACACGGTGAGAAATCCTGGGAGGTCGCTGAGAGCAAAATGCTCCTGGAAGCCTTGAAGGGAGCTATTGATCAAGTGACTGTCCCTTTAGAGCAAATTGACTTCATGTTAGCTGGAGACTTACTTAATCAAATGATCTCTTCAAATTTTGCTGCACGCCAAATGGCACTTCCGTTGATCGGTATTTATGGGGCCTGTTCTACGATGGCCTTGGGTATGGCTTTGGGTAGTATGTTGCTTGATGGGGGTTTCGCCCGGCATGTTCTTGTGGGGGTATCCAGTCACCATGATACGGCTGAACGACAATTCCGATCTCCATCTGAACAGGGCACCCAAAGGGCTATGAGTGCACAGTGGACGGTGACTGGAGCGGGAAGTGTGCTTCTCGGGCGGAGTGGGACGGGACCACGAATCACATCAGCAACGATTGGACGAGTCATCGATTATGCCGAAAAGAATGTCAATAATATGGGTTCAGCCATGGCCCCAGCGGTAGCAGATACGGTTATAAATCATTTCCACGATTTACAGCGTAAATCAGCAGATTATGATTTGATTGCCTCAGGGGATCTAGGAGCGGTCGGTCTCGCTCTCGCAACAGAAGTACTTAAGAGAAGTGGTGTCGATATGGGAACTAAATTCACCGACTGTGGGATTAAAATTTTCGATGCAAGTCAAGATGTCCACGCAGGAGGAAGTGGATGTGGCTGTTCAGCTGTTGTTTTTGCCGGGGATATTATGCAAAGGCTTAAAACAGGGGAACTAAAGCGAGTTTTGCTAGTGGGTAGTGGTGCATTGCATAGCCCAACGTCCGCATTGCAAGGAGAATCGATTCCAGGTATAGGGCATGGAGTTGTTATTGAATCATGAAAGGAGCAACTACCTATGTTTGATATGATTATTCCGGCCTTTATTGTTGGAGGGATCATTTGCGTCATTGGGCAACTTCTAATGGACTTGACAAAACCAGCATTTACTCCCGCTCATGTCCTGGTCTCTTTTGTAACGGGTGGAGTAATCCTGGGTGCTTTGGGCTTGTACGAACCTCTTGTAAAAATCGGAGGAGCAGGAGCTACGATTCCCTTATCCGGTTTTGGGTATACCCTTGCCAAAGGAGCGATGGAGGCAGTTGAGAAACGGGGGATCATGGGGGCTTTTTCTGGTGGCATTGAAGCAACGGCAGTGGGGATCTCCGCAGCCGTGTTTTTTGGGTATATTATGTCTGTTGCGTTTAGTCCTAAAGGATAAGAGTGTGATAAATATCAAGCATGTACCAATGGATTTTCTGGGGGGTGTAAATGGATGGCTGATAAGGCAGATAATTCAAGCGAAAAAAATGTTCAAGTAAGTAAGAATTATCAAGAAAATGTAGATTACCTTAATCGGGAATTAGGGGTTCCTGATAATTTTGACATAGTGCTTCGAGAAATGTCCATTGGTGGAAAAAGAGTAGCCATTTATTCTGTCAATGGGATGGTCGACACACATGTGGCCAGTTATATTTTAGATGCTTTGATTGACTTGGAACGCTCTGATTTGATTGTGAATGCCTTGGATAAATTAGTTAAAGGACGCATTGTCAATTTACAGGTTTCTGAAGTCCAAACGATGGATAAGGTATTCTATTTTGTTTTGTCAGGTCCGATGGCGATCTTTGTCGAGGGACAAGATAAGGCAATTATTGTTGATGCTCGAACGTATCCAGCTCGTCAGCCTCAGGAACCTGATATGGAGCGCGTAACTCGAGGATCACGCGATGGATTTACCGAGACGATAGTCATGAACACAGCCTTAATTCGCAGGCGTTTGCGTGATCCGAAATTACGCATGAAGTTGGTCCAAGTGGGAGGCCGATCTAAAACAGATGTTTGCATTGCCTATATTGAGGATATTACCAATCCGGATATGGTCAGTAAGATTCAAAAAGACATTCAAGGGATAAAAATCGATGGGGTTCCTATGGCAGAGAAAACTGTTGAGGAGTTTATTCTGGGAAGTAAATTTTGGAATCCATACCCTCGTGTTCGTTATACTGAGCGTCCCGATGTTGCGGCAATTCATTTGCTGGAGGGTCATGTCATCATCATTGTCGACACGTCACCCTCTGTTATGATTGCTCCAGCAACATTTTGGAGCCATGTCCAGCATGCGGAGGAATACAGACAGGAGCCGATTGTAGGAGCATATCTTCGTTGGGTGCGATTCTTTGGGATTTTCGCTGCAATCTTTCTTCTACCGTTATGGCTAGGCGCGGCTCTAAACCCACAATTACTCCCAGATTGGCTTCAGTTTATCGGTGTCACCAAGCCAACGAAAATCCCGCTGCTATTTCAAGTATTAGTGGCTGAGTTTGGGGTGGATCTTTTGCGAATGGCCACAATTCATACGCCAGGTCCTTTAGGGACGGCTTTGGGTTTGATTGCGGCCTTTATGCTAGGGGATATCGCAGTTAAGGTAGGACTTTTTACGCCCGAGGTTGTCATGTACATTGCGATTGCCGCAGTAGGAACGTTTGCGACTCCAAGCTATGAATTGAGTTTGGCCAACCGTTTAACGCGATTGTTTCTTGTGATTATGACGGGTCTGCTCAACTTTTGGGGGTTTGGAATTGGCTTTGTTCTGGTGTTCTTTCTTTTATGGCGGACGAAATCCTTTGGTGTGCCCTATCTCTGGCCGCTTTTACCCTTGGATATCAAAGCCTTCGGTACGATTTTGGTGCGTTCTCCAGTCCCCATTAAAAACCAACGTCCGAGTATTTTAAAAACTCAAGATAAAGATCGACAGCCGAAGAACAGTGGCAAATAGATTTGAAAGGGTGCCAGAATCGTGAAAATAGGGTTTCCTCGAGCTCTTTACTATTTTGATTATTTTCCTTTTTGGGCTGGATTTTTCCATCAATTAGGGATTGAAGTGGTGACCTCCCCGCCTACACATCGACGAATCATGGAACAGGGCTTAAAGAAGGCTAGTGATGAAACATGTTTACCGCTTAAGCTGCTAGCAGGGCATATACAAGCACTACGAGACGTTGATGCTATTTTTCTGCCCAGAATGGTCAGTGTTGAGGCGGACACGTACAACTGTCCGAAATTCTTAGGAATTCCGGAAAGTCTATTTCCGGCAGTTCCCCAAGGAATGCCTGTTCTGACAGTTACGTTAAATTGGCGGAAGGGGAAACGTCGGGTTCTTAAAGACCTTACGGTGTTTGGGGTCGAACTTGGCAAGAGTAAGTCGGATATTCGTAAAGCCTTCCTAGAAGGACAGGAATGGCAAAAACGGTATCAAGATTCAAGAGGCTCAGGTTGGGACTTTGAGGAGAGCATCCGCAAGATCGAACGTACCACAAAGGGCTTAGCTGACCTTCCTGCGATTTCTTCAATCCCTCCGAAAGTTCAAACAATAGATCGCCAGAGAATTGCGTTAGTCGGGCATTCATATCTGACGCAAGAATCGTATGCGAACCTAAATCTTGTCGCCAGAATTCGCGAGCGAGCGGATGTAGAATTAACTGAACACGTCGAACAAAAAGAGGTTGATACTCATTTATTGGGGTTACGCAAAAAGTTGTTTTGGAACCACGCTAAACAAATTTTCGGGGCAGGAAATAAGTTTGTAAAAGATCAAGAAGTGGATGGAATTATTTATCTTTCCTGCTTCGGTTGTGGGACAGATTCCATGATTCAAGAACTTTTAGCCCGAAAAGCCCGAGAACAACATAAACCCTATATGGTGATCACCTTAGACGAACATAGTGGAGAGGCTGGTCTTGTCACGAGACTTGAAGCCTTTTTAGATATGGTGGAAAGGAGGAGGGCCCATGAAGGTAACATTTCCACATATGGGGAACGCCTGGATCGTGATTCAAACACTCTTTGAATCCCTCAATGTTGAAGTGGTAGTCCCGCCTTCTAACAGTAAACAAACCTTAACTATGGGTACTCGGTTGTCTCCAGAATCTGCTTGTTTACCACTGAAGTTGAATCTTGGAAATTATCTTGAAGCTGCAAAGGAAGGGGCCGATACGATTGTAATTACCGGAGGGATCGGCCCCTGTCGGTTTGGTTATTATGGAGAGGTTGAACGACAGATTCTTCGGGATGCCGGGTATGATTACGAGGTGGTGACGCTTGAACCACCAGATGGAAGTTTGCTCGGGCTTGCTAAGCGTATCCGATATCTCGCAGGAAAGGATAATTCTTGGGCACAAATCCTCAAGGCCTTACGTTTTGCTTATCGAAAAAGTGTGGCAATGGATCGAGTTGAAGACTTAATCCATGCGGCTCGGCCCAGGCTCCCAATACCGATGGAAACGGAGAAACTGTATCATGACGCCAAACGTCGTCTTGCCCAGACCATGTCGGATAAGGGGGTACAGGATACCGTTCGCTGGGTACAGGAAAATATTCGTGAACGTCAAGAGGAGCTAGGAACCCCTCCTGAAGGGTTTCAGAAACCCTTGCGTATAGGGATCGTTGGGGAGATCTACACTATTCTTGATCCTTATACTTCGATGGGGCTGGAGGAAGAGCTCGGACGCTTAGGGGTGGAAGTGGATCGTTCCATATACCTTTCAGGATGGGTTGGGAATCACGTGTTTCAAGGTCTAGCTCCAGGATATCGATCGATTAAATCCTATCCAAGTCATGCCAAACCTTACTTGCCTCATTTTGTAGGGGGACATGGTCAGGAGACAGTGGGCGCTGCAGTGAAATTTGCGCAGGAAGGGGTTAATGGAATCATTCAAATTTTCCCCTTGTCTTGCATGCCAGAGATTGTGGCTGCCAGTGTTTTGCCTAAGATTCAAGAAGCGTATAAAGTGCCGATTATGACGCTTATTGTTGATGAGCATACTGGGCAAGCCGGGATACAAACCCGTTTAGAAGCGTTCGTGGATTTGCTGGAAAGGGCAGACCTTCAACGAGGAATAGGACAAACAAGAGGGGATGTGCTAAGTGTTGAGGGAAGATAAGTACTTTTTAGGGGTCGATGTTGGATCAGTTAGTACGAATATCGTTTTGTTACGGTCAGATAATACTGTGGAAGAAACTCTTTACTTAAGAACACAAGGACGGCCGATGCAAACCATTCAAGAGGGAATTAAATTGTTAAGAGCTAAAATGAGAAAATCAGCCGAGATTATCGGGGTCGGAACCACGGGAAGCGCTCGTCAGCTCGCAGCGACCTTACTTGGAGCTGATGTTGTAAAGAACGAGATTACTGCACATGCCGTGGCTGCATCGCGAGTTAACCCCGAGGTACAGACCATCCTGGAAATTGGAGGACAAGACTCGAAGATTATTATTCTTCGAGATGGGGTCGTTTCAGATTTTGCAATGAATACTGTTTGCGCAGCAGGAACAGGATCATTTCTCGATCAGCAGGCAGCGAGATTGGGGATTCCCATCGAGGAGTTTGGTCCGTTGGCACTTCAAGCGAAACATCCTGTGCAGATTGCCGGTCGTTGCTCAGTGTTTGCAGAATCAGATATGATACACAAGCAGCAATTAGGACATTCGCTTCCCGATATATTGGCGGGGCTCTGCCAGGCGATGGTGCGTAATTATCTAAATAACGTTGGTAAAAATAAAGATATTCAGGGACCGATTTTCTTCCAAGGGGGTGTGGCCGCAAACCCTGGAATATGTAAAGCCTTTGAAGATGAGTTAGGGCAACCGATGATTGTGCCCGAACATTATGGGGTTATGGGTGCCTTAGGGGCAGCTTACTTAGCGCAGGAAAAAGTAGGAATGAGACCAGAAATGCAGAGTCGATTCCGCGGCTTACATCTGGCTGAGACTCAATTCCAAGCGAAAAGCTTTGAATGTTCCGGGTGTGCCAATCGATGTGAGGTTGTAGAAATCATGCAGGATGAGACAAGCCTGGCGCGGTGGGGAGATCGGTGTGGAAAGTGGTCGGTGGATGTTAGTGCGGATATTCGTACTGGTATCAAAGAACTTAAGGGAGGACAACGGGGAGCATAAAAAGTGTATAGAGGCATTTTGAGAACTGAAAGGTTCTCTTTTCTTTCATTCCGAAGGATTTAATACCGTCTTGTTTCTTCCTAATCTTTAGTCGAAAACTGCATATAGTGAGGAAAGATAAATATACGAGTAAAAGTAATGAGTGAAGTGGCGGTTTTTTGATCGAAGGGGGAGAGGCTAGGGTGACAGAGAGGCATTATTTGGGCATTGATATAGGCGGAACAAATATTGTTTACGCAGTTGTTACTGCTGATGGGAAATTGATCAGGGAGCAGAGAATGAAGACAAATCCAGCGCGTAGGGCTTCCGAAATATTACATGAGGTGTTAACGGCTAGCCAAGTGTGGATCCAGCAAGATTCCTTGATTATGTCGGTAGGCATCGGGCTGCCTGGAATTGTAGATGCTGAACGCGGGATTGCCCGAAATTGTCCGAATTTAGGATGGACCGATGTCGATGTCATAGCACCGGTCCAAGAGAATTTGGCGGTTCCGGTGCTCTTGGAAAACGATGTACGTTGTATGGCTTTAGCTGAAAGGTCATTTGGGGCTGCACGTGGCACGGATGATTCGATTTGCATTGCATTAGGAACGGGTATTGGTTCAGGGATTTTTGTACGAGGGGAATTATTGAGAGGAACATGTGGAGCTGCAGGTGAAGTTGGACATATGACGATTATCCCAGTTGGTGGGGCGCAATGCGGCTGTGGAAATACAGGGTGTTGGGAAACGCTTGCTTCTGGTTCAGCGATCGTAAGGCATGCACGATGCGCGCTAGAACACGCTCAAAGGTTCAATATTCCAACAGCTTTAAAGGAGCCTCTGGATGGAATTAAGGTTGCAGATGCTGCACGAGAATGGGACTCGGTCGCTGTTGCTGTGCTCCAAGAGGCTGGAAGATTCTTGGGAATTGGGCTTGCTAATCTTGTCAATTTGTTTAATCCAGAATGTGTCGTCCTTGGAGGAGGAATGGCTTTAGCAGGGGATGCGTTGTTTATCCCTGCTCAGCAAGAAATGTTACGAAGAGTAATGGTCAATCCCATTCATAACGTGCGAATAATTCCAGCAGAACTTGGTAGCTCCGCTGGTGCCATTGGAGCTGCAGTATTAGGTCTAGTAAAAGGTGCCTAATGTAGTTGGGAAAACAAATGTTTGGAGAATATTGACCTCTTTGAAGAAATCTGGTATCATTAATGGCAATTATATAATGCCTCATCTCTTTGGAGGTGTGGTAGAGGCGCGAATGACAAGAGTACTGTGGAGAAAGTTGCGGAAACTGATGAACCCATAGGAAAGGGGATTTCGCCGAAGCCCAAAAAGCCGCAATTTTTGGCGCTGGGTCTGTAGTGAAGAACTGCAGGACTGTCACGCGATGCTTAGAGTCATCGTGTGGAGAACTACTCCCAACAGAGAAGAGGGTCATTGTAGCGTGCATAGTGTACGGTAACGGAGGACCTCCTTCTGTTGCCGTTTTTATTTTTTGGAATGTAAGATTGATTTTTAGGAATAGGGAGGAAGAAAAATGAAGTTGCACGGTACACAAAGAGTGAATGAGCAGGGACATTTAGAAATTGGTGGATGTGACACGGTGGAATTGGCAAAACAATTTGGAACACCGCTCTACATTATGGATGAGGCGCATATGCGGGATATTTGCCGACAGTATTACCGTTCGTTTGTTGAAGACTTAGAAAATGCGGAAGTTATTTATGCTTCCAAAGCGTTTTCAACGCTGGCTATGTGTCGGATTATTGATAGTGAAGGACTGGGCTTAGATGTTGTTTCTGGAGGAGAACTCTATACGGCACTTCAAGCTGATTTTCCAGTGGCACGAATTTATTTTCATGGCAATAATAAATCCCGAGAAGAATTAACAATGGCTATCAAAGCTGGGGTTGGGCGAATTGTCGTGGATAATTTTTATGAGATGAGTGTATTAAATGATCTGGCCCAAGAATTGAATCTTCGAGTAGATATCCTCCTTCGTGTAACACCGGGAATTGAGGCACATACCCATGAGTACATTCAGACTGGTCAGATTGATTCGAAATTTGGTTTTACATTGCCAGATGGTACAGCAGATCGAGCGTTTGATTTAGCATTGTCCTACTCCAATCTCGTTGTCAAAGGGATTCATGCTCATATCGGGTCGCAAATCTTTGAACTAGATTCTTTCAGACATGAAGTTCAGATCATGATTAACTATATGGCAGATATCAATGGACGAACAGATTTCCTTCTTCAGGAATTGAATCTCGGTGGAGGATTTGGGATTTATTACGCGACTGGGGATGATCCCGCGCAGATTTCAGACTATGCTAAAACGGTTGAAGACGCTTTAGAGGATGCCTGTCGAAAACGGAATTTCCCGCGTCCTAAAATTATTGTTGAACCAGGCCGTTCAATCGTCGGGACGGCCGGAACTACCTTGTACACTATAGGTTCTATAAAAGAGATTCCTGGAGTTCGAAAATATGTTGCAGTTGATGGTGGCATGGCAGATAATCCGAGGCCTGCGCTGTATCAAGCCCGTTATGAGGCGGTTCTAGCCAACCAAGCAGTGGAAGAAACAACCGAAACTGTTTCCGTTACCGGAAAGTGTTGTGAGTCAGGTGATATGCTAATTTGGGACATCGAGTTACCTAAAGCCAAAGCTGGTGACCTACTCGCTGTTTCTTGTACTGGTGCTTATAACTATTCCATGTCATCAAATTATAATCGTCTTACTCGGCCAGGAGTGGTTCTCGTGGAGGAAGGTTATGCAGATGTGATCGTGAAACGTGAAACGCATTCGGATTTGCTGCGAAATGATGTTTTGCCTGCACGGTTGAACTATTTGAAAATGGCAAGTCGATAGTATTATAAGGAATGAAGAAAAGGGTCCGTGTGCGTTGTATGATGCCTACGGACTCTTTTTCGTTTATCGTCTTTGCGGACGAACAATCACTAGATCAAGAGCAACTAATATAAGAGTTGCAATTAAAATTAGGGATAATCCTCGAGAGGAGACCGTGGGTGCACAAGAAAGGGGAGAAATAGTATAAGAAGAGAAAGGGATCATTGAAGAAGCCGAACGGCTAGGAACCGCGGGATAGTATGGGAGGTATTGAGGATAGACAGGCAATGATGATGGATGAGTGAATCTGGACTGAAGCGTATAGGGAGAAGGATGAGGGAGAAACAAATTTGTTGGCTGTGGACCGGAAACTTGCTGAGTAGGGCGAGTAGGGTGAGTTGTCGGAGAAGAAGGCAGGGAATTTTGATGGAAGAGTAGAGGACCTCGTAATACCGGTGTATAGCCACGGGTGTGACCGGGATTCAATGTTAGCCCCCCTTTTCGATAAAATTACTAGTTTGGGCAACTCGTTTCTTAATCCTATGACAAAGAGAGGCCGTGCATAATCAGACACAGCCTCTACCTATTGCTATGGATGGGCATAGGTAGGCTACTCCTCAGAATTGACCCTGTGTTTGCGGAAGAGCCCCACAGATTCAGTTTCTGGTGCCCAAGTTTCGTTGTCATAAGGATTTTCTGGAGATTCCCAAGGGGATGAAGTTCGTTTGTGGAAAAATTTCCTCATAAGATTACTAGGCGTAGAAATATCAAGTGGTTCAGAAGTATTTTCAAGAGAATCGTTAGAAGTAATTTTGGATTCAGCTGGGATTGTGTCTAAAAATTGGGTTGAAGTTTTCTTGGAGAATATTGTTTTAAGAAAGTACATGTAGGACCCCTCCTTATATTTACATTATATGTAAAATATTCTTGAGTGCTACCTTTATTATTAATGGATGTAGCAAGATTATATGGCGCGAAGTTGAAAGAAGGAGTAAATCCTGTTTTTAGACTCATAGAGAATCTAGTGGGTGTCGAATCTGAATAGCTCCTTCGTTTAAAAAGCGACGAGGGAGTTATTTTTTTCTAAAAAAGTTAGTTAAAACCTAGAATATTTCTGCGGAGATTGTCTGATGCTAAAGAAAAAGTATTTGCAAGGAGTGGGCTCGGATGCAGAAAAAGAAAGATAGCAAAACGATTCTCCGGGTCTACAAGGCATACAAAAGACCCATGCTTCTTGGTTTTTTTCTTGGAATCAGCTTAGTTTGCGGTAGTGTCCTTGTGAGTCAAGTAGTGGGAAATGAAAAACAGGCCATTATTCAAGCCACTAAGCATGGAGGGGGAGATGAGAGACAGGTTGAAGTAGGCGGAGTGACCGGAGTTGAAGGGACAGACCAGCTCAGAGATGATGGCCAGCAACAAACAAACGGTCAAAACGCTCCGACACCCTCCCCCCCTACTTCTGAGAAGAAGCGGTTTACGGTGCTTTTAATTGGAGTGGATCGCCGACCTGGTGAAACATCGATCAGCAATACGGATTCGATATTAGTGGCCAATATCAATACTGAAAATGGTAAAGTGGCTCTCTTATCCATTCCGCGGGATACCCAAGTAACGATTCCCGGGAATGGAACGAACAAAATCAATGCTGCTGCTCGAGTGGGTAAAGGACTCAAAACGACAACAACAATAATTGAAGGCCTAACCGGTCAAACTTTAGATGGCTATGTTATGACGAACTTTTCCGGTTTTAAAAAAATCATAGATACATTAGGCGGTATAACTGTTACAGTTGATAAAGATATGCATTACGTCACTGGAGACAAGACAGACGGGGTGATTAACCTTAATAAAGGAACACAGCGCCTAAATGGAACTCAGGCTTTACAATATGCAAGATTTCGACAAGATGCCTTAGCAGATATTTCGAGGGCCACCCGGCAGCAGGCTGTTTTGAAAGCAATGGAAAAGGAATTTCTTCAGGTTAAAACCGTGTCCAGATTGCCATGGCTCATCCCACAAATGTCTCAATCTGTGGAGACTAATCTTTCGGTAGCTCAGTTATGGTCAATGGCGAATATCTTGCTCCATTTTGAAAAGCCTGAAATATATTCCCAAACTTTACCTGGCGATTTCTTAACTGAAAATGACATCAGTTACTGGAAGGTCGATACTCTGAAATCTCGCGCTGTAGTTAAGCGTTTTTTTGAAGAGGGAAAGACCACTTCCGTATTTTTTAACGGTGATACAAATTTGACGGTGGCAAAATAGGATTCCTAAACATTTTGTATTATTCACTGCTGAAATAACGCCCGTTGTTTCTCTTGTCATTTTAATCAAACGGTTATATACTATGTAAGGCTATTGTAAGGTGATTTTTGGAGGTTGGACACTTGGAGAAGTTATTTGAAAAGTTGAAGGAATACTTGCACATGGATACGGAAATTCCCTTTGAGGAGTTTTCGGAGTATTATCGTAATCTAATTGCGGAATTGAACCTAACGTTTAACGAGCTTGATAACGAGACTCGGATTAAAGCACTTTATATTTGTTCGATTGTACAGTCCAATGCAGATGCTAGAGCTAAACAAAGTAAAGCTAATTCTAAAGTATTTAAAAAGATTAGCGCAAAGTGTGCTTTTTGGACCGATGCTATCAAGTTTAATTTAGGTAAAGACGGGATGTCTCCGGAAGAGATTGAACACGCAACGGAAGAAATTAACGCCAGCATTTAATTCAATAAATTTTCAAAAAGACAGAGGATGCATTAAACCCTATGGTTTAATGCATCTTCTGTCTTTTTGTCTTGTCGGAATTCGAACTTATGTTTTTTCCAGGTTGATTATGAGAACAAATTAATGAGCATTGATGATATAACTGTATGATTGCATTGCATCAAGATGGGTTGAAGTTAAATTATTATCGTTTACAGTCCTTGGGTTCATAAGAAAGCGTGGTTCGGGTCCAACACTTCTTAATATGAAAACCGTGAAGTTGCTGTTAACCTGCATAAGGTGTTATAATTTAAAAAAATAAGTTCTTATAAATAAAGAAGTCGAGGATGAAGGAAATGGATATCATTTTGGCTCATCGTCAAATCGATTTTGATGCCTTAGCGTCGATGGTGGCTGCCCAAAAGCTTTATCCGAACAGTGTATTGGTCATGGATGGAAAACCCAACGTCTATGTCCAAGATTTTTTGGCGCTATCCAAGGATCAACTACGGTTTCGTAAAGCTCAAGACATTAACATAGACGAGGTTTCTAGGGCCATTTTGGTAGATACCAATGAATTGCGTAGAGCGGGAACACTTGGTGATAAGGTGGCTCGAACTCCGGGAATTGAGGTTGAGATCTATGACCACCATCCATATGCTGGAAAACGAAGCCCGGGAATGGTGATTGAACCGGTTGGGGCATGCGCAACGCTCCTCGTTGAAAAACTAGCAGGGATTGGGTTGCCTTTAAGTAGTTTTGAAGCGACGCTGATTGCTATTGGAATTTACGATGATACGGGTAGTTTGTTGTTTGATAGCACGACTGTCCGTGATGTTCATGCGGTGGCTTATTTGCTGGATCAAGGCGCTAATTTAGGGGTGGTTGCCGAATATTTACGCCGACCTCTTGCCGAGGAGCAAAAAGAATTATTGCAACAATTACTTGATCAAGGGCAGACGGAATTCTTTGATGGGCTTCCAGTGTATCTTTCATATGCTGAGACGGAAGACTATGTCGGTGGGTTGGCTTTATTGGCACATCGAGTCGGCGAACTTGAAACTGCAGGTACCTGGTTTCTACTAGTTAAAATGGAAAACAGAGTGTACCTTGTTGGTCGTTCAAGAGGGCGAGGTTTACCTGTTAATGGATTGGTACAGTTGTTTGGTGGAGCAGGCCATGAAAGAGCTGCTTCGGCTACCATTAAGGATGGTGATCTATCCGTTATTTTGACTCAACTACGTTTAGCAATCAAGAACCGAGCTAAACGGCCCCACCTTGTTCGAGATATCATGAGTTATCCAGTTAAGACTGTGACCCCAGAGACGCGACTGGGCGAGGTCGAACAAATTTTATTGCGTTACGGGCATACTGGTGTGCCGGTTACAGAGGACAAGATTTTGGTGGGGATTATTTCTCGGCGTGATGTGGATAAAGCGATAAAACACGGTCTGCAACACGCTCCGGTGAAGGGCTTTATGACAACGAAAGTAGCTACGGTGGATGTGGAAGCACCTTGGGATGAAGTGCAACGGCTAATGATTCAACATGATATAGGGCGTCTCCCAGTGGTTGAGGAAGGGAACGTTGTTGGAATCGTTTCCCGTTCCGATGTTTTGCGTCTTGTGCATGGTGGTACGGTTCCTATAGAAACGCAACTTGTTCGCGAACGAAGTATAGCTATGCGCCAGGATATCCTGGACTTGATAGCTTCTTTACCAGAAGACGTGCGTACTATCCTTGAGGCGGTCCGAGATACTGCGGAAGAAGAAGGGTGCTCTGTCTATCTTGTAGGAGGATTTGTTAGGGATTTACTCCTGTCAGTTCCTACTCAAGATTTGGATTTCGTTGTTGAGGGGAGCGGCGGTAAATTTGCTCGTGCCTTAACCAAACGTATGCCAGATGGAAAATTGACACTGCACGAAAAATTTGGAACAGCCCAGATCGTTTTCCCGGATGGAAGCCACCTTGATGTAGCTAGTACGCGGTGGGAATATTATTCTTTCCCTGGGGCACTTCCACAAGTGGAGGAATCTTGTCTGCGTGACGACTTATTTCGGCGCGATTTCACCATCAATTCTATGGCTATTTGTTTGAATTCCAAACGATATGGAGAACTCGTAGATTATTATGGTGGTAGGCGGGATTTGCAGCAGCAAAAAATTCGTTTTTTACATAATATTAGCTTTATCGATGATCCCACCCGAATGCTTAGGGCTATACGTTTTGAGGAACGTTATAATTTTAATTTGGCAAAAGAAACTCACGAAGCGTTACATACCGCAATTGAGTCGGGGGTCCTTGTAAAACTCAGCGTTGAGCGGTTTACAGAAGAAATTCTACTTATTATGAAGGAAAAAAACTATCTGGCTATGGGACAGAGTCTAATCCGTTGCGGCTTGTTTAAAGCGTGGTTTGGTGATGATTATGCCTGGAACTTTAACTTAGACGATGTGCAGGACAGTGTGAATTGGTCGCTAAGCACGCGTTGGCTAATTTCTGTTTCCAAAATGGACTCAGAAGTTATTGAGAAAGTTCTAGGACGAGTATGCCTTAATAGATCCCTTCGAGATGAAACCATGACTTTTGTGCATTTACGAAAGTCTCTTAAAAATGAAGTGACAGTTAGTGTGATGGACCAATTGCTGATCAAAGTCCCGAAGGGAATCTTGATGGTTTTGGCACGAGATGAACAAATTAACACACGAATTACGGAATATCTGGAAGCCAGACAAAAGATTAGAATGTCCATAGATGGAAAGGCTCTTATTCAGATGGGTGTTAAAGAAGGACCTGAGATTGGGAAAATCCTTGATCAAGTGCGCTTGGCTTGGCTCAATGGTAAAATTCACACTTCTGAAGAAGAGAATGCCATGGTTCGTCAGTGGGTTACTACCCCGAGTTAGAAGGAGGAAAGTTCTTGTTTGGTTTTGATATAACAACTCTTATCGCTAATATTCCTGCCTTAATGATTGGTTTTGCCTTTCATGAGTTCGCTCATGGTTGGGTCGCTGACCGTTTAGGAGACCCAACGCCACGTAGTCAAGGGCGCTTGACTTTAAACCCTCTTGTGCATCTAGATCTTTTTGGAACACTCATGGCTCTTTTATACCAATTCGGTTGGGCAAAACCTGTGATGACAGACCTTCGATATTATAAAGGGAACAAACTGCGAGGCCGAATGCTAGTTGCTTTGGCTGGTCCTATCATGAATTTATTTACAGCGTTTGTGGTATTGTTTTTATGGTATCTAACGATGCATTGGATCCACGGTTCAGAATGGAGCAGTGTTATTGCGCTTGTGTTCAAATCTATTGTAATCATGAATCTGGGTTTGGGGGTCTTTAATCTTTTGCCTATCCCTCCTCTTGACGGGTTTGCTGTTCTCGGAGGGATTCTACCCGAACGCTTTGCTCATCGGCTATTTAAGATGGAGCAGTATGGGATGATTATCTTAGTCATTCTTCTCTTTACAGATATTCTCGGTAGAGTGCTTTTCCCCGCAGTGAATGGAATCGCTTACGCCTACCAGACAACCTTAACCCTGATATTATCTCCTTTTCTCGGTCCAATGTGGCTAACTTGATCTATACGTTTTTATTATTATAAGACTAAGATGACAATAAGGGGTGTTAGAATGAAAGGAAGAATTTTCAGCGGAATGCGTCCCACGGGGCCATTACATATTGGGCACTTGAGCGTAATTCAGAACTGGGTTGCTTTACAGAATGACTATGAGTGCTATTTTTCCATCGTGGATCTACATGCGTTAACGACGGGTTATGAAGATCGATTGGACTATCCTCGTTTAAGGCGTGAAATTGCTTTAGATTGGCTCAGTGTGGGAATTGATCCCAAGAAAAGTGCAGTCTTTTTACAATCTGAAGTCAAAGAGCACGCTGAACTTCATTTGCTATTTTCTATGTTTACGCCCTTGTCTTGGCTAGAACGTGTTCCTACGTATAAGGATCAAATTCTTCAATTAAGCAAACAGGGAAAAGACCTTGGTACATACGGATTCTTAGGGTATCCCCTCTTAATGGCAGCAGATATTTTGCTTTATAAAGCAAGTGTCGTTCCAGTTGGGGAAGACCAGATCCCGCATGTCGAGCTTTGTCGGGAAGTTGGTCGCCGTTTTAATCATCTTTATGGAATGGTATTCCCTGAACCGAAGGATCTTGTGGGCAAAGTGCCTCTCTTGCCAGGGGTCGATGGTCGGAAGATGAGTAAAAGTTATAATAATGCCATATCTCTAACCGCTCCCACGGAGGAAATCAAAACACGGGTCCAACAAATGGTTACTGATCCGGCCCGGCTTCGTAAGGATGACTTAGGACACCCTGAAGTTTGCGTTGTGTATAAGTTTCATGAAATCTATACCCCGGAAGTTGCGGAAGTGGAAGAAAATTGCCGCGGAGGAAAAGTAGGGTGTGTCGCCTGTAAAAGGCAACTAGCAGAGAACTTGGAGAAGTTGATCAGCCCGTTCAGGGAACGGCGTGTCTATTGGGAGGAACCAGGTCGGGTGGAGAAGGTCCTAGAGGAAGGTGCAGAACGTGCTCGGGTAACTGCCGCTGAGACAATGAAAGAAGTTCGTTGCGTCATGGGGTTGTAAATGGACCGTGGAAGAACCGTTTCACAAGTTGAATTACCTGCCTATCAAGGTCCACTAGACTTATTACTAACCCTCATTCAACAAGAAAAAGTGGATATTTACGATATCCCAATTGCACGGATTGCTGATCAGTTTGTGGAAGTCGTACGGCAAATGGGGTCCTTGGACATGGAAGTCACAACAGAATTTCTAGTCCTCGCTGCCCAGTTGCTCTATATTAAGTCAAGGGATCTTTTACCCAAACCCCCGAAACTTGAACAAGACGAGGTCGGGGAAGAAGATCTTCGGCAAGAGCTGGTTGAACGCCTTATTGCTTATCGGACCTTTAAACAGGCTGCACAGGTGTTAGAAGCCTTGGAAACCTCATCAGGAAGATCCTATTACCGTGAAGTTGATGTCCAGGGGCTTCTGGTTGATGTCCCGCAAGACGACCCACTTAACGGGGTGTCCTTCGATGATCTTTGGCAAGCGTTTTCTAGAGTGATAGAACGCGCTGAAAAAGGAGAAGAGATACGGTATGTTGAGCCAGAGGAGATCGCTATTGAGGTGATGCTCGCAGATGTATTGCGCCGTGTTTTACTTCATCCGAAAGGGATGCATTTCAGTCAGCTCATGAGGATCGGCTCGCGCATGGAAATGGTTGTCTCTTTTCTGGCGTTGCTGGAACTCTTGAAAATGGGAAAAGTCCGCGCCGAACAGTCGACCTTGCTGAGTGATATCATCTTATTTCCGACGCAAAAAGCTTGGGAATTCACGGAAGAGGAGTAGATTGAATGCTGTTTCGGGAACCGGAAACGGCGGCCTTAGAAGCCTTATTATTTGTAGCAAAGGACCCACTAACGCCTGAGCTGCTTGGGGAGATTCTTGAATTAGATCCTATGAAGATCGAAGAACTACTTTACGAGCTTCGTGCCCGATATGCTGCAGATGCTTGCGGATTAATGCTCCTTGAAATTAATGGTGGATATAAATTGGGCACTAAACCAGAGGTCGCGCGCTATATTGAGATTCTGTATAAACAACCTGCTCAGGCTCTTTCTAATGCGGCCCTTGAAGTGCTTTCTATTATTGCATATAAACAGCCGGTGACGCGAGGGGAAGTGGACTTTATCAGAGGAGTTCAGTCGGATCGGGCTTTGGCAACGTTGGTAGAAAAGGGTTTAGTAATTGAAGTAGGTCGTAAGGACGGTCCAGGGCGCCCCATTCTCTACGGAACGACAGAACAGTTTCTGCTGCATTTTGGCTTGCGTTCATTAGAGGATATGCCGAATCTTGAAGTGGAAGAACTCCGAGTTTCAACGCTATCCTCGTGATATGTGGGTCAAACTAGGGCGTGAGGGTTTGACACTAAATAGAGAAAATCCGATGAATTATGTTATCGGCTTTTCTCTATTTTCGAGTTAGCAAAAGGTTTTCGGATCGAAGGAACATAATCAGTACGTCACCCGCATCAGGAATCAGAAGAAATCTTTGAGAATCAAGATGGTATAATATGAAGGGGGAGAAAGAGTTGGGTTTATTTAATGGATTGTTAGGAAATGCGTCTGAGGTAGGTACTAAGGAGATTGAGAAAGAACTCGAATTGGTCCTAGTGGAAAGTGAACAAGTACATAAGGCATTCAAATTGATCAGAGATCTATTTATTTTCACCGATAGGCGCCTGATATTAGTTGATAAACAAGGGGTAACAGGTAAAAAAGTCGAGTATCACTCCGTACCTTACAAGAGTATTTCACATTTTAGTATTGAGACTGCCGGTCATTTTGATTTGGATGCGGAGCTCAAGATATGGATTTCGGGGTCACAGCAACCGATTTCAAAGGAATTTAAAAAGGACAACAACATATACGATGTACAAAGAACTCTTGCGAAATACGTTGCGAAATAATAATAGGTATTACAAGACAAGGTTGGATAAAATCCAACCTTGTCTTGTAATACCTAGACTAGTAATCGCATCGGCACCCTAATGGGCGGTAATAAACTTAGACCCCCGAGAAGCTGTCTTTGAAGATTATCAATAGATTAAATGCTGATCTCAAAGAATTTATTGAGAGGTTCATTTTTTGTACGTCAAAAGGCGATAGTTCCTCGTGGTTTATTGTAACTGCTATTGGCATAGATTAGCATTTTGAAACTCATTGCCTATAACACCACCCAATGCAACGGCACTGATATCGCGCGTTGAGCAACTCCCTAACTCTGCAAGTTCGAAAGTTGCTTGCATTTCATTCCAAATGACTTTGTAAATGACAGATGAGATTTTGACTAAATCGCCTTCGTACACATCTATTCCATTTCCATCAGGAAAGCCAGTCCATTGAAGCAATTCAAATTTCCCGCTCGGTTCCCATGAACGACCAGGCACACTCACTGCAAATGGAATTGAACTCTGCATATCAAAACTTATGGCTAGTGGTTTAAACATTTGCTCCTTAACCTTGTCCCAAACCCTAAACTTTAGATCTCTCAATTTTTGTGGTACCTCCTTATGAAACTGCGAAAAACCTTTATCTACTTAGTACGCAAAAAGGAGCCATATTTGAGAGGGTTAAGAAGCTTGTATCTTTTACCATTTAGAAAACGGCAAGTGACATACGTTGATCTTTCGGGTCGACGAGGATAGATTTGGAGATGATAAACGTGGAGATTTTCGAATATGGACAAAGAGAAATTGATTATTTAAAACGCAAGGACAAAAAACTTGGTGCCGCTATTGACAGAATAGGCATGATTCAACGAGAAATTACCCCTGACCCGTTTGCGGCTCTCGTTTCAAGTGTTGTCAGTCAGCAGATTTCAAATAAAGCTGCAACAACTGTATGGAACAGATTGTATATGCTGCTTGGAAGTATTACGCCGGAAAGTATTACCCAGGCGGACCTGGCTGAAATCCAAGGTTGCGGGATGTCAGAGAGAAAAGCCGGATATATTAAGGGAATTGGAGATGCTGCTAAATCAGGTATACTGGATTTTAATAGACTTCACACTTTGACAAATGAAGAGATCATAAAAAAGCTGTCTTCACTACATGGCGTAGGTGTTTGGACTGCTGAAATGCTGCTTATCTTTTCACTCTGCCGTCCTGATGTAGTGAGCTATAAAGATTTAGCTATTTGTAGAGGAATGATGAATTTATACGGCCTTAAAGAACTTCCAAAAGAAAAGTTTGAGCGATATAGAAAAAGGTATTCTCCATATGGATCAGTTGCCTCATTATATCTGTGGGCCCTTTCTGTATTGTAAACTAAATGATGAATCTGCATAAAAACACTCCAAATCGGGCATCTTACCAATTTAGAGCCAGTCACTATGACGAGGACATGGAGTACGGAGGGGTTTTGGTGCGGGTTTTAGCATTCTTGCTCGCTGTGGTTATTCTGATGCTACTAAGTTTGGCGATAAAAGCTGAGGTGGATTTTCGATACCGGCGTATCGAAGAGGAAGATAATATCGATATTCATTTGCGTGCCTTTCGCGGATTGTGGCATTTACAATATCAAATTCCAACCCTACAATTGGAATGGGAAAAAGGACCACAACTGGAATTCGAAGAAGTTGCTAAAGGAAAAGGCGGAGAACGTCAAGCAACGACAAAAGCGCGCTTTCGCTATTTTCGAAAAGGCTATTTAATTCGTCTTTGGCTAAATATTCCTCGCCTTTTGCGTTACTTAAATCGGGTAAGGATCCGATTTTACCGAGGAATTCATTGCAAATCCATCAAATGGCGTATTGAAATAGGTTATAAAGATGCTGCCCAAACGGCGATTGCGGCAGGAACTTTCTGGACAATGCTAGGGTTTGCACTTTCGCGGCTTTATAATCAAGTAACGGTTGAGGTTCCATGCCCAGAGCTAGTCGTTGTACCACAATTTAAGAAGCAAGGGTTTTTATGTGATCTTCAATGCATATTTGATTTAAGAATAGGTCATATTATTTTTGTAGGATTAATGGTATTACGAACGTTTAAGCGGGGTATAAGGGGGTAGACAAACCGATGGGGAATCATCCAATTGAATCATTGATGAAAACGGCTATGGAAAGTATTCAACAGATTGTGGACGTGAATACGATTGTAGGGGATTCGGTAGAAACCCATGATGGATCTGTGATCATTCCAATATCAAGGGTTTCGTGTGGTTTTGCAGCAGGCGGTAGCGAGTTTGCACCACCAGAGGACCATAAAGAGAACGCAAATGCAGGTGGCTCACCACCCGCACTTCCTTTTGGGGGTGGTGCCGGAGCAGGGGTATCGGTACAACCTGTTGGTTTTTTGGTCGTAGGTAACGGGACTATTCGACTTCTTCCTGTCGATAGTAATGTTGTAGTTGATCGGTTGATCGATACGGTTCCTGATTTGTTGGACAGGCTTACTGGAATGTTTCAAAAGAAGAAGAAAACAACAACGGATGAAATAATCCTTGCTCGTGACTAACAGATTGCTATTTCAGAACGAAATGACAATGATAAATAAGGACAAACAAAAAAGAACGGCTGATTTCGTTCTTTTTTGTTTGTCCTTTTCATACATTTTATTGAAATAGGGGGTGAGAAATGGTTAATCTCATCTGGCTTTTAATGTTGGCAATTGGAATTATTGTCTCCGCGATTAATGGACATATCGAAAGTGTTACGGCATCTGCGATGAAAGCCGCGGAGCTGGGAGTAGAGGTTGCCATTGAACTTATTGGTGTGATGAGTTTATGGTTAGGTCTCATGCGCTTGGCAGAGGAAGCTGGGTTTATTAAAGGGATTGCTCGGTTATTTGGCCCTGCAGTACGTCGTTTATTTCCATCCCTTAAACCAGATAGTCCTGCACTCGGGGCAATTATCATGAATTTAAGTGCAAATATACTGGGACTTGGTAATGCGGCTACCCCTTTTGGACTGAAGGCTATGCAAGAACTTCAACGTGAAAATCCTACTCCTGAGGTGGCAAGTCCTGCAATGATTACATTTCTTGCCTTAAATACGTCTTGTATTACGTTAATCCCAGCTACGATCATTGGAGTGCGTCTTAAAGCAAACTCCGCCAATCCAACGGAAATTATAGGGACGACAATCGTCGCTACAGGGTGTGCTATGACCATCGCTATCATCGTGGATTACCTTATTCGCCACAGGAGGAGAAAATGAGGATTATTGCAGAGATTTCTCGTTGGGCGATCCCATTGCTATTATTAGTTATCCCGGTGTTAGCCTACCTTCGAAATGTCCCTGTCTATGAATCCTTCGTAGCTGGAGCAGAAGAAGGGTTTAAAACGGGTGTAAGAATTCTTCCGTTTCTGATTGGAATGCTTGTGTCCATTAAAGTTTTTATTGACTCCGGAGCACTCGATATTGTGTCGCATTACTTACAACCACTTTTTGCAAAATTAGGACTGGATCCAAATTTCGCTGCGATTATACCCTTAGCCATAATGCGTCCCTTGAGTGGATCAGGAGCCTTAGGGGTAGCAACACAACTTATTAATCAACATGGGCCGGATTCCTTCATCGGCCGTTTAGCATCAACGCTCCAGGGAAGTACGGACACTACTTTCTTCGTATTAACCGTGTATTTTGGTTCAGTGGGAATTAAAAAATATCGTTATGCCCTTAAATTAGGATTATTAGCCGATTTTATTGGCCTGATCGTCTCAGTCTGGATTGTTACCAAGACGTTTTATTGATCCATTCTTTGTGCATACTAACGATGAACCGAAAGGGGGCATTGTGTAGTATGCTTTATATTGTTTTACCCGCGTATAATGAGGACGAAGCGCTTCCAACATTGCTGGAAGACATAGAACAAAACTGCGAGACGATTCCTCATCAGATTATCGTCGTTAACGATGGAAGTACAGACCGCACTCTGGAGGTGGTCAATAGTTATGCTCAAACTCAAACAAACATCCATAGAGTTGATCACGAACAAAACCAGGGCCTTGGTGCGGCCTTAAACAGTGGTTTTCAATATGTCTTGAACGCTGGAGGAAATCAACATGACTTTCAGGAAACCGGAGTCCGGATGAAGCAAGATTCCCCAGACATGGTTATCACGATGGATGCAGATAATACCCAACCCGCAAACCACATTCCCTTGTTATACGAGGCCATTTGCTCGGGTGCTGATTTAGTGATCGCTTCTCGTTATGTCCAAGGTGGAGAGCAACATGGACTTTCCTTAGGGCGTAGGGGCCTATCTTGGGGAGCGGGGAAATTTATGCATTATTTCGCTCCGATAAAAGGGGTTCGGGATTATTCTTGTGGTTATCGTGCTTATCGACTTTCGGTCTTGGCCGAAGGAACTCGGCAATATGGCCCGAATATTATTCAAAGTCGCAATTTTTCAGGCATGGTAGAATTGCTGCTGAAGGTTGCACCTTTCGCAGAGAACGTGACTGAAATCCCCTTGAAACTGCACTATGAACTGAAAAAGGGTGCTAGTAAAATGAGAATATGGGCAACGATTTGGGGATATATCCAGCTAATTTACCAAATAAAATTTAAAACATGGAGTACAGCTGAATGGGCCGAGGAATAAGACAATTTCTCTTGATTCTGATCCTACTCTTAGCCTTAGGGACCCGACTAAGGGGAATTACGAACCCCTTGTTAGACAATCAAGCCTGGAGACAGGCAGATACTGCAAGTATGTCGATACATATGCTTGGACATTTGACGGATTTTCCGAGTGTTTTTTTACCTCAGCTCAATTATGATGGGGTTACTCCTCAAAGGGTTGAATTAGAATTTCCCTTTTTGCCATACCTCTTGGCGTGGACGTGGTCTTTATTCGGTTGGGCAGATATTTGGGGACGTCTATGGTCGGTTTGTTTATCCCTGGTCACGGTGGTCGGAATCTATGATTTGGGACGGAAGATGTTCACGGAACGCGCAGGACTTTTTGCTGCAGCCATTTATGCCGTGATGCCCTTGTCGATTTATTATGGACGTGTTGTTATGCCTGAACCAATGGCTCAAGCTTGGAGTATTTGGGCTTTGGCGATGATTTGGAGATGGAGAAATGTACAGGGGGAGAAAGGAATATGGAAAGTTGCCTTGCTTATGGCAGGTGCAATATTAGCTAAGCTTCCTCAGCTTATGTTGTTTCCGGTTGCCCTCCTGCTTGGTTTTTACCCTTTTAAACCTCATCGAATCGGTCAGATTATTCGTTATAGTTTAATTGCGCTTATTCCACCTATGTTATACTATGGATGGGTACATTTCAAAGTCGCGCCTTCAAGTCAGTTTGTATCGGGAATATTAACAGGGAACGTAGCAGATGCCAGTAATTTGGACTGGAAATTATTGAGCAAGAATATTCGACGAGGATTCAACGAGGGTATTCTCCTTCTTTCTGGAGTGGGTATTTGCCGCTTGATTTATTGCCATTCACGAGCGCGGATGGCCCTTTTGGCTTGGATAGGGATTGGTGTTCTCTATATTGGGGTGGTTTGTGCCCGAATTCCCTTAGATTATTACTTAGTTCCAATTTTACCTCTTGTAGCCCTGCTCAGTGCGTATGCTCTTGATGTAATCGGTGATTTACCAGGAACTGTGATTGGAATTGTGCTCTTAGTCTTGATCAACCGAGGTTTTTATACATCTTTAACGGCCAAGTATCAGTGGGACCCCCAATATCTAATACAGGCAAGTTGGATCAAGGACCATACTCCAGCCTCAAGTATTCTTGTCTTAAGTGATACGCCACCGATGACATTTTATTATGCCCACCGTGTAGGGTTTCGAATGACTACTGTAAAGGATGACGAAATTCCCTCTAAAATACTACAACGATTCCCAGGCGATTATCTTGTTCGCCTTCCCCAAAGCGAGCAGAAAGAACAGTTTTGGAAAAAGGTTCAGAATAGTTATCCGGAAATTGGCCCAGGAATTTTTGATTTAAATAACTCTAGGGCAAAACCTTGATGACGAGGAAGACGCTTTAGTCATTGGCAGGATGCGGTTTATGAGGGTGCAAAGAGAAAAGGATTATCATTCATGGAAGGTGAGAAAAATGGCTCAAGATAATGAGGGTGGAGAACGATTGCAGAAAGTGCTAGCCCAAGCCGGAGTGGCTTCCCGACGACATGCCGAACAACTGATTGTTGATGGTCGTGTGACAGTCAATGGGAATACGGTTACCGCTCTTGGGACTAAAGTAGGGATTCAAGACCGTATTGAAGTAGATGGGCAATCGGTTCAACGAGCAGAGGGTTTACACTATTATCTACTCAATAAACCGGTTAGTGTGATTACAAGTGCCAGTGACCCACAAGGACGCCTCACAGTGGTCGATTTGATGAGAGATGTTCAAGTGCGGGTTTATCCCGTGGGTAGGCTGGATTACGACACATCAGGTTTATTAGTACTCACCAACGATGGAGAATTAACCCATCGTTTGATGCATCCCTCATATGGGGTAGAAAAGACATACCGTGTCTGGGTGCAAGGTCCTGTTGGCATTAATGCGCTTGAAAGTCTGCGGCAGGGGGTACTGCTTGAAGACGGAAAAACCGCTCCCGCCAAAGTTGTGCGCGTGAGCGGTAATTCTAATGGATCGAATCTCAAATTGAAAAAGGATCCTCTGGAAATTTTGGAGGTAACGATTCATGAAGGCCGAAATCGTCAAGTTCGACGGATGTTCGCAGCTATCGGATATACAGTAGTTAAACTAGAAAGGATTCGTTTTGGATCACTAACCGAGGAGAATACTCTTCTTTCGGGGGCTTACCGTCCACTTTCGATCCGAGAAATCAAAGATTTGCGCTCCAAAGTAGGACTTTAGAATCGTTAACCTTTTGGGTAAATTGGATGTTCAATCTCTGTATTCCATTTTTCGATGTCTCTTCCACCGAAAGAACGCAAGGCGTTTGCCACGGAATTGATCTTGTCATTGCTTGTTTGGATTAAAACTAACCAATGCCCTGTGCGAACTTCATGTTCGTAATGCCGAGCTCGGATTTCGGATAGGCCATAGCTCTGGAGTACTTCGACAAGTCCGCTTCCCTGAGGCAGGTGCATAAGTTGACTAGCTAGCGGTCCGGCGACAACGACTTGACCTAAATTCTGTACAACAAACGGCGGTGCCTGAACTAGCCATGCATTAAATTTGTCTAAGTTAATCTCACTGGGGTAATAGGCTAATTCATTGGCAATTTCTTCGTGGAAATCTCCCTGATGGATATATTCGCTACGAACTATGACCGATATTTTACTATTCGCCAAGGATTCTCCTTGGATTTCTTCAATGGCCTCTTTTGTTTGTTGAGGCCCTTTAAAAATTGCAATAGCTGTTTTCTGCATCTTTTTTATACCTCCCTTAAAAGTGCTTTAAAATAATTCTTGCGTTTTTTAGTATGTCCATAAATCAAAACCTAAAGCAAAGATTACATAAGAAAATTAAACATATAAGAATATATAGAAGCAAAATATGATGAGATAATGCTGAAAATGTGGAATGGAGAGAGTCAAGTATGAAGATTCGAATTGGAAATGAGCTTTTAACAGAACACATTCGAGTGCGGATCCGGTTAGATTACCGCGGTGAATCGAAGAGTGGACGATTTTTTTTCGGTAGTAAAAGTAAAGAACAAATGGCAGAAACTATAAGGGAACAACAGGTTGCCTTATTGCGAAATGTTCCATTACAAGGGATTCTTATTGAAGATGTCGATTTAAGTCTTGATGTCTATGTCGTAAGTCAAGAGAATGGAAGACGCAACCAAGAAGTTGCTTATGCACCCATTGTGTTGACCTTGCGGGTAGAAAATCTGGATGATTTACTCCCTCTTTTGGTTAAACATGAATTTCGTAAAATTGAATTCTTAAGTCCAGAGAATATATCACTACACCGTTTGGATATGGAACGATTGTTGTTTCGTTTAAGTCAGTCGTTTCAACAAGAGATTAAATTACTAGAACAGAAATATTTGCGATAAATGGTAAGAGTGGTTTTTATAATCAGGAAACTTAATGACAATATGGTCGGAAAAGGCTTGTGAAATTTGTTTTTTTCTCTAACAGTGTTTTTACATATTGAAATTTTCTTAAGATTAGCTTAATATGTGTTTATAACATACTGGTTAGGCGGTCTGACCGCTTAACAGTCAGTCTGTATTAACCGTTTGAGAAATTGATGGCAAACTTTTGGAGGTGAGGAAAAAATAGAGTGAGTGGGAAAAGCGGATAATTTTAAGATGAAACGGACAAACTTTGATTTATACTTATATGAAAGGTGGAATTATCTATGCCATGGACACAGAACTATGCCGCTATTGGAAATAGCATTGGATTAACGGCACTTGCTGTATCCCTTCCTATCTTCTATTTATTTTGGGCACTAGCAATTAAGCGCATGAAAGGACATATCGCTGGGAGTACCACGCTCTTATTCACCATTATTGATGTAATTATTGTCTACAAGATGCCAGTAGGGCTTGCAATTTCCGCAAGTTTACTAGGAATCCTAAACGGATTGTTCCCGATTGCATGGATTATTGTGACCGCCGTTTTCCTATATAACCTGACTGTCGAAGCTGGGCAGTTTGATATTATTAAAAGTTCAATTGCTTCTTTGTCTAATGACCGTCGTCTTCAAGCCCTTCTCATCGCGTTTTCTTTCGGCGCGTTCTTAGAAGGTGCTGCCGGGTTTGGTACACCAGTAGCAATTACCGGTGCGATCCTAATTGGATTGGGTTTTGAACCTCTCTATGCTGCAGGTCTTTGCTTACTCGCGAACACGGCTCCAGTTGCCTTTGGTGGAATTGGTGCTCCGATCCTTGCAGCTGCTGCAGCTACTGGGGTTAGTGGTAACATCATCTCTGCTGCTGTAGGACGTCAGCTCCCTTTCCTTTCCGTTTTTGTTCCCTTATATTTAATAATTGTAATGGCTGGTTGGAAAGGTGCCAAGGAAGTCTTACCCGCTATTTTGACCGCAGGTGTAACCTTCGCCATTGCCCAGTGGTGGTCTTCAAATTTCCTCGGACCTATGCTCCCCGACATTATTGCTTCGCTATTTTCACTCGTTTGCTTAGCAACCTTACTCAAATTCTGGAAACCAAAAAACATCTGGCGTTTCCCAAATGAGAAAGGTGAAAAGGTTGAGCAGTATAAAAAATATACTGGCGGTCAGATCCTTAAAGCATGGTCTCCATTTATAGTACTCACCCTCATAGTAGCTATTTGGGGTACAAATAGTTTTAAAGATTATGTTGGTAAAACTCTCAAGTGGTTTGTAATGATCCCTCACTGGCCTGGTCTTGATGGCTTTGTTATGAAAGCAGCGCCAATCGTTAAGAAACCTACCCTCTACGCTGCAAATTACAAGTTTGATTTCTTTGCATATGCAGGGACCGCGATTCTAATCACAGCGGTTATTACCATGATTATTCTTCGTATAAGCCCGGCTAGATCAGCTAAAGTGGCTGGAACAACGCTAAAAACACTTATCTATCCCGTCATCACGATTGGTTCGGTATTGGGCTTCGCTTATATTGCAAACTACTCTGGGCTTTCTTATACCCTCGGTCTTTTGTTTGCCCAAACAGGCCATGCATTCCCGTTCTTCTCTCCAATGCTAGGTTGGCTCGGCGTATTCTTAACGGGTTCTGATACCTCAGCTAACGCTTTATTCGGTCAACTCCAAAATGTTTCAGCTCAACAAATCGGTATTAATCCTATTCTGGCCATTGCGGCAAATAGCTCCGGTGGTGTTATGGGGAAAATGATTTCGCCACAATCCATTGCAGTTGCTGCAGCAGCAACCGGCTTAGTTGGTAGAGAGTCTGACCTCTTCCGTTTCACACTAAAACATTCGATCTTCCTCTTGTTGCTCGTTTGTATCATGACTTATCTCCAGGCGTATGTGTTCCAAGGCATGATGCCAACAATTGCAGGTATAATGCCGATGATCGCATCAATACTGCACTAAACTTAGATTTCACCGAATAATGTTATTTGTGGGAAGTGGTTTCATAAAACCACTTCCCATTTTTTTGGTAAAAAAGGGAATTATAAATTTATATTGAAATATAGATACAATTGAATTAATATAAAGGTATAGAAAACTGGTCTGACCGTCAGAACGTTAGACGTTCGACAAATAAACGATAACAGTATGTTGATAAGTTTTAAGGGGGTTAAAGAATGTTAGATCGTCAAGTCTTACAGGAACTTATTCAAGTGCTCGGCTCTGAAAATGTTCTCACTGAGCAGGAAGACTTACTCACCTATGCTTACGATGCAACCGCGGCGATGAAGCATCAAAAACCAGATGTTGTAATTACGCCCGTCTCCACTGAACAAGTAGTGGAAGTCGTGAAAATCGCTGCTAATTACAAAATCCCAATCTATCCGCGAGGTTCTGGAACGAACCTCAGTGGGGGGACTATTCCGGTTCAAGGGGGTATTGTCCTCTCCATGCTCAACTTGAACAAAATCCTTGAAGTTGATCAGGATAATTTAACGGCGACAGTTCAGCCAGGATTGATTATACAAGCCCTCAACGATGAAGCCGGAAAGTATGGATTAATTTATCCGCCGGATCCCGGTACAGTTACAACAGCAACCATGGGTGGCTCGGTTTCAGAGTGCTCGGGAGGGTTACGAGGTCTGAAATACGGTGTAACAAAGCATTATATCATGGGTTTAAAGGTGGTCTTAGCCAATGGAGATGTTATTCGTTGGGGAGGAAAAACGGTTAAAAATGTTACGGGGTATGATTTAGTAGCCCTCTTCACTGGCGCAGAAGGAACCTTGGGGATTATTACTGAAATAATTGTCAAACTGATACCAGCTCCTGAGGCACGGAAAAGTATTTTAGCAGTCTTTGATGATCTTGATAAGGCTGGAAAGGCTATCGCAGCAATTATTCGTAATAAAGTGATACCTGCAACCCTAGAGATTATGGATAATGATACTATCCAAACGGTAGAGCACTTTGTTCATGCGGGGCTCCCGATCGATGCCGAAGCGGTCCTCTTGTGTGAGGTCGATGGATATAAAGAAGTTGTCGCTAGGGAATCGGTTTTGGTTGAACGGATTTTGAAAGAAGAAGGGGCCGTTCAGGTCAATATTGCTAAAGATGATAAAGAACGCGATCTTCTATGGTTGGCTCGCCGCACTGCCCTGCCGGCTCTCGCACAAAAAAGACCAACGACTGTACTTGAAGATGCGACCGTACCACGTAGCAAAATACCAGATATGCTTAAAGCAATTCGTGGAATAGCTAAAAAGCATAATCTTCAAATTGCAACGTTTGGACATGCTGGGGATGGTAATTTACATCCCACAATTTTGACCGATGAACGAGATGTGGAAGAAATGAAACGGGTGCACCTGGCGGTCGACGAGATTTTCCAGGTAGCTATTTCCCTAGGTGGAACTCTTTCGGGCGAACATGGGATCGGTATCGCTAAAATGAAATATCTTAATATGGAATTTGGAGAAGCTGGCGTAGCAGCATTGCGGCGTATTAAAGAAGCCCTGGATCCAAACTATGTGTTGAACCCAGGGAAGATTGTAAGGAGGGACTAATCGTGTCCGTATATGATTCACTGGATTCGATTACCGAAGAACTCCATAAATGTATGAAATGTGGGAACTGTCAGGCAGTATGTCCCATTTATAAGGAAACACGTCAAGAAGTTGGAGTAGCAAGGGGAAAGATTAGTTTAGCGGAATATCTTCTCTCGGGAGAAATAGAAATGACTGAGGGAATGGCGGATCGTTTTTCACTTTGCACAACTTGCATGGCTTGTAACAATAATTGTCCGTGCGGAGTTCGGTTTGATAAGATTATCCTTGCTGCTAGGGCAGAAGCTGTTCGTAAAAAGGGGTTACACTCGGTCAAAAAAATCGCCTTTACGGCATTAAAGATGCAACGGTTGTTTGATCTGGGTATGAAGACAGGGAGTGTGTTCCAGGGTGTAGCCTTGAAGCATTTGCCTCATAAAAGCGATCGTATAGCTCGAATGCGTTTTGATATTGGGATTGGAACGGATAAAGTGTTCCCGATGTTAGCGAAGAAGACTTTACGATCCGAGTATCCAGAAGTGATCCGGGTCAAAAGTCCTAAGATGCGAGTGGCATTTTTCACTGGTTGTATGATCAACTATTTTTATACGGATATGGGTAAAGCTGTGGTCGAGGTTCTTACTGAAAATGATATTGAAGTTGTTATACCGAAGGGTCAGGGGTGTTGTGGTATCCCTGCCTCTGTGAATGGCGATGTCATCTCGGCTCGTGCTCTGGCAAGACGTAATTTGAGAGAGTTTGAGAAAAAGGGGGCAGACGCTTTGGTAGTGGCCTGCTCTTCTGGAGGAACAGCTTGGAAGCATGTATTTGCCGAGTTACTTGAGAATGACCCTGAATTCAAAGCCTTAGCTGATAAATGGGCTGGCAAATCGTATGATATTGCTGAGTTCTTAGTCCATCAAGTACCGTTTAAAAAGGAAGGCTTAGGTCGCGTCTCCCGAAAAGTGACGTATCATGATCCTTGTCACTTAAACCGCGGGCAGGGAATTAATCAGGAGCCGCGTGAAATTCTTAAAAGTATACCTGGTGTTGAACTGATCGAAATGAAAGAACCTGGTCGTTGTTGTGGGATGGCTGGATCTTTTAGTCTCGTTCATCCAGATCTATCCGTGCAGATTTCGGACCGTAAAACTGCGGATATTGCTCAAACTCAAGCGGATTCAGTGGCAACGGGTTGTCCAGCTTGTCGCTTACAATTGCAAAGTGGAGTCGAAAATGCTGGACTGGAGAAACAAGTAATGCATACAATTCAGATTTTAGCAGAATCTTATCGTGCAGGTAAAAAAGAAAAAAAGCGTTCTTGATTGGTTGAACGCCGTACTACCTTGAATGTTTTTTCCGGGATTCTTGTACATGGAAACGTTTTCAGAAAGCGTTTCCATGTTTTTGAAAAATGATGGATTTTGGCTCAATCTCATGCTACACTTGAGTAATAATATGGGTTGACGGTAGAACAGGTCTGAAGGAGTGAAAAAGGGTGATCTTAAAGCCCATTAAAACTCGGAAAATCTATGAACAGATCGTAGATCAAATAGGGCAGCTCGTCGTTGAAGGACATTTAAAACCTGGCGACCGTTTGCCTTCAGAGCGCGAATTAGTCGATCGGTTTCAAGTCAGTCGTTCATCGATTCGTGAAGCTATCAGTGCCCTAGAGATGATGGGTCTGATCGAAGTCCGTTCTGGGGAAGGTACGTACATTAGACAGGTTAATATCGAATCGGTGGTTGCTCCTCTCGCTTGGATGCTATTCATTGAAAAAGATACGGATCAGGAACTTTATGAAGCTCGTAAGATCCTAGAGGTTCAGGCTGCGGGGCTAGCCGCTGAGAGAGCAGATGAAGAAGAGATACATGGTATGTTTAAAACCTTAGAAATTATGAGGCTAGATCTCGCCTTGCATCGTTCGGGTGAGGATGCGGATCATTATTTTCATTATGCAATTGCCAGGGCAACTCATAATAAGATCCTGATTCGTCTGATGAATACTATTTCCGATACTATGCAAAAGGCCTTGAGAAATAGTCGTGCCAAGCTTGCAGAGGACCGGGACACGGACACGCCCCAGAAATTATATGACGATCATTATGCTCTTTATCAGTCGATTAAAGACCACGATGTAGAGAGAGCCCGACAAGCCATGATGGATCACTTAGTAGGTGTCGAGAACCAGCTTTCGAAATAGCTGGAGGTTGAATAGAAGAGGCGGATACACTGGGCGAGTGTTTCGCCTCTTTTCTTATCAAATTAGGGAAGGCTGATAGTTTACAGGAAAAATGATAGTGAGGATAAAAGCATGACATGCAAAATGGTGTACCACAACGGAAATTGTCTTAATACGAAAAAACCTTATGCTCGTGCTTGTCGATTGTGTATAGAGAATTGTCCGCACCAAGCGATCACGGAATATCGCCAGTTGGAACCAAGACATTGTACGGAATGTGGCGTATGTATGGCCGCCTGTCCAAGTGACGGGTTTGTTGATCAGACAATGGATAAACTACATGATTATCTCTTCGAGTCAAACGAAATTGTTTTAAATTGTCCGCAGTCGATCGCTCTTGGTTTTGAGATCCCATGTTTGGGGATGCTGGATCGTGACGGTTGGATGACCCTTATGCTCTTGGCGAAAGAAAAATCTGTGACAATTCTAACAGGTAATTGTGCCGAGTGTGAAGACCGTCGAGCATGTGCCTCCAGTGTTCAGACCTTTAAACTGATTCATGTAGATTGGCCGGAACATTCACCCATTCGTATACAAGTCCGGCCAGATAAAGATGCAGTCGAACCACAGACTTTAGCGGCACCTAGCCCAACTGTACGACCTGCTGAGGGGATTGGTTGGCGTCAGAAAGGCAAGGAAAAGATCGAAGAGTGGTTACCTAACTTGGCTGCCGATGAGACGTATCCTATTCCAAAATATCGGCAGTGGCTCATTGAATCATTGGGGCATTTAATGGAAGAAAAAATCCCATTCCGTGCTTTATTTGTAGCAGATTCGTGTACCAGTTGCGGGGTTTGTGCAGCAATTTGCCCACAAGGTTCATTACAAAAGAGGGAAGAAATGAATCCTAGTCCCGAGGATCCTACCAAAGAAGATAGAATTTTATCAATGCAGCTCATTTTCGAACCACAAAAATGTGTTCATTGCCAACGTTGTATAGAAACTTGTCGCTCCCAGGCCTTGTCCTTTAGCCTTAAACCGTTGAATCATCGTTTAATGACGGGTAAAATTTTGATTTACGAGGGGAGCCCCAGGTATTGCAGCCGATGCGGCAAACGGATTTTTGATAACGCGGATTTATGTTTGGTCTGTTCGACCAACGATCCGGACAGCCACGGATTTATCATCCCCTAGAGGACCTTCCCAACCGAATCGACGAAATATATAAGGGGCTCCGAAGGATGTCCATAGTCCTCCTAATGTGAGGACTGGTAGGTAAACCCAGGGGTAGTAATGGGTTAGCGGGTGCCAAAGCCAGACCCAAAGTCCAAGAATGGCGAGCCCAACAAGTGTTTTACAGATGGAGAAAGCGAATCGCGTATGCTCCCGATAATCCAGAAACGAGTCCTCCAAAAAATATCCACTGGTAAAACCGATAACAAAGCCGACCATTTGCCACCCTTCATGGGTGTGGTAAACAAGTAAAAAAATCAGAGGAAGTGTAACGGACAAGAGGAGTTTTGAGGGTAAAGGAATTGGAAGCCTAAACAGGGTTTCATCAAGTTGCTGAAACCCTAAGACTATGAGAGCACCTAATAAATACCCGCCCAAGACGTCACCAGGCCAGTGTAATCCTAGGTAGAGTCTCGAAAATCCTATTCCCACAATCATGAAAATTCCTATTCCAAGCAATCTCTTTTGACTCCTCCAACGTTGCCATAGGTAGGGGTAAAAAGTGGCAACACCTTGACTATGACCACTGGGAAATGAATTTCCTGTAGCGGATGAAAGATAAATGGAACGGACACCCGATTGGCCGATCGGCCGTTGGGTGTGAAAGAACCCTTTGAGAAAGCCATTAAAAGCCATGGATGTTAGAAATAAAACGGCTAGTCTAAAACCAAAACGTTTGTCTACATTCCAAAAGAGAACCGAAATTATGAGTATATAGGTTGGTTCACTTCCTAAAAAACTGAGCAAAATGAAAAAGGCATCAGTACTCGTATTGTGAAAGGATTGAATCGTTTGGTAGAAGCTTAGCATATAGTGTGTAATCCTACCCTAAGCATGGTGGCCGCCGCAATCGCAGTGGGCACTCTGTTCGTGTGTCTTTTTCTTCTGTTCACGAAAAAGCTGATCGATCATATGGGTCACATGTGAAATAGGTTGTTGTTGAATGTCTTTAGCTAAAGCCAGAATTTCTTGAATTTCTTCTGAGCTTATGCCCAACGTTAAGGCTTCTGTGACTGCTAGGCGGAGCGCGGCAAGAGCATTACAAGCTGCTGCTGCAGAAATTTGTGTTACCGCTATCGTGCGTTGATCGAGACTCATGAAACATTCCTCCTGATTTGCTATTTCAGTATATTGACAAAGAGATTTACTCTCAATCTTAGCACAGAAGACTTCCGAGATCAAAAATACCCTTAATTCACTTTCAGCATGAGGTATGTTAAGATACTTTAATAGAGGTGGTAAGAATTAGAAAATCACAAAAAATTAAACCATAAATCGGTTTAATTAGAATATGTTTCTATATCTTTGGCGTTTCTTTTGGAATGTCTTTTTTGACTTGAGGGTTTTAAAAAGAAGAAACGTTAAATAATATCGTTAGATTTGTAAATATGTAATTTAAAGTCTTACTTAAGAGCTCTAGGTGTCGCTTGTGGCGGCTACTTGCTTGATAAGAACCTAAGAAGAGAGGAATAAACGAATGAGCGAATATCAGGTTATTGTGGTGGGTGGCGGAGCAGCAGGAATGATGGCCGCCGGACAAGCCGCAAAAGGCGGTGCAAGGGTTCTATTGCTAGAAAAGAAGGAACGCTTGGGTCGAAAAATAGCCATTTCAGGCAAAGGACGCTGTAATATAACCAATGAAGAAAATGTGTCGGATTTTATTAACCACTACCCCGGGAATGGTCGCTTCTTACATGGTATTTTGCGAGATTTTGATAACATAGCCTTACGGGATTTTCTTGCCGATTACGGGGTAGAGACGAAGGTTGAACGGGGAGGAAGAGTTTTCCCTGTTTCTGATGACGCAGAAAAGGTCGTTGAAGCCCTGGAAGCCTTTCTTGCCGATAAGGGAGTAGTGATTCGTTCCGGCATGGCGGTGGACGAGATAATGATTGAAAACGGACATGTCATCGGAGTGCGAGGGACGGGCCAAAAACAGTACTTAGCACCTGTGGTAATAGTTTGTACAGGAGGATCCTCTTACCCTGCGACAGGATCAAACGGAGATGGCTTTCGGCTTGCCAAGAAACTAGGGCACCGTGTAATCACCCCGCGGCCTGCTTTAGTTCCCCTAAAAGCGTCCGAAGAGTGGGTGAAGGAGTTACAGGGGTTAGCCTTGCGAAATGTTGAAGCCTCGTTGTGGATTAGTGGGAAGAAACAATCGACAGAGTTTGGGGAAATGTTGTTTACGCATTTTGGGGTATCAGGTCCCATTGTTTTAACGATAAGCCGTCAGGCAGGGGATGCGCTGCGCGAAGGACAAAAAGTTGAGTTGCACATTAATCTAAAGCCTGCTCTTTCAGCTGAACAGTTAGATGCCAGGGTCCAACGGGATTTCCAAAAGTACAGCAATAAGCAGTTCAAGAATGCGTTGGATGACCTCCTACCTCAAAGCCTGATTCCAGTCATGATTCGCTTATGCGGGATCAACCCAGACGGGGTAGTGCATCAAATCAGCAGAGAAGAACGTAAACGCTTGGTCGGTTTGCTGCATGGATTACCCATTACTATTACAGGGACACTTTCTATAGAAACTGCAATTGTAACCGCAGGGGGGGTCGATGTTAAGGAAATTAACCCTAAAACAATGGCCTCAAAATGTGTTGAAGGGCTTTATTGGGCAGGCGAGGTCGTGGATGTCGATGGCATTACGGGTGGGTATAATCTCCAGGCTGCGTTTGCTATGGGCTTTCGAGCTGGACGTGCAGCAGGCAAGGGCACATTATCATAGGTCTGATTAAGACTTTAAGTGCATAAACTCTTTCGAGGTGTTTAGCATGCGACGAAGCGTATTAGAATGGATGTGGAATACAGTTCAGCAGGGAGAACGCAGGATAATTAGGATTATGGTTCTGGCCTCAATTTTGCTTGTTTTAATGCAGTTGAGTGCAGTTAGGGATCCACTTCAATTCTATATGGCGGTGGCAGCAAAGGTCGAAGCCCCTCCTATGGATCTCCCTCCTCTTGCAAATCCGACGCAAGCAGCAGTTAAAACTTGGCAGATTACTTTAAAAGCGACACCGGCTGCACCTATCCGGGTGCTCCAAAATGGAAAGGTGACTGCCACCCTTGCCAAAGGGGAACAGCAAATGACGGTTTCATCAGGTCAAATTCAACTAGATGGGATAGGTGTGTCTCAATCTATTAAGGTTCAAGTTATTAAGAAAGATGCCCAATTGCTTGAGCCCCGTCAAAATCAGATTTTCGTGGTGCAAGGGAACATTCAGAACGTGGTGGTGAAACCATAGTATTGCAAATCACTTGAAGGAGTACTATAATTGTTAAAATATAGTCTTGGTTTTTTCTTAAACAATGGGAGATGAAGGAGGGGAGTACGGTAGGACGGAGTATGCTTTCGTGCTATATAAGGAACTTAAGAAATGATTCGCATTTATTTAAGTTGTAGTTAATGATAGTGGGATGGTTACCGAAAAAAGTATAGATACTGAAAGGTGTCTTTTTCTAGGGAAAGGAAGTACGCGATGATGGCACAAAGCAAGAAAATTGCGCTTGCTGCATTAAAGATGGCCATGTCAGAGAGCCGAGAAGAAGAGGTTCATTTGAAGGAATCATTTCATCGACTTGGGGTTAAAACCGCAGCAGTCGATTACGGTGGAGAGTACGTTAGTTCCGTTCGCAAGATTGTAGAACGCGCTATTGTAGCCGCTAAACGAGAAGGGGCTATTAAAGAAACACACGGGGATGAAGGGGCAGTTGCGGGTGCCACTCGCGAGGCCTTAAGTCAAATTATGAACAAGGCCATGGGTCTAAACATTGGGGGAAAGATTGGAATTGCTCGTCAAGATGACCATTTAAGTGTTGCGGTCTTTTTTGGAATTGGGCTTTTACATTTGGACGAGGTGGCTGTGGGACTTGGACATCGCGTTGCTCCCAAAGAGTAAGGGGGTTAGCACATGGTACGAGGAATACGAGGCGCGACGACGGTAGATCGCAATGATGCTAAGGAGATTCGGGAAGCGACCCAAGAACTTTTGAGATCGATCATGTCTGAAAATTTACTTTGCACGGATGACTTGGTTAGTGCTATTTTTACTGTAACCCCGGATTTAAATGCGGATTTTCCTGCTTCAAGTGCACGTGAAATAGGTTGGCAGTTGGTACCGCTCCTTTGTTCGACAGAAATCCCAGTGCCAGGTGCGCTTCCTCACTGCATTCGAGTGTTGTTGCACGTTAACACTGCGCGAAATCAAACGGAAATCAGGCACATGTTTTTACGCGATGCGGTAATATTACGTAAAGATCTTTTAGACGCTGATCCGTAAGTTGATCTGTTTTAGGGGTTGTGATAACAGACCTTTCTGTGGTAAGATAGTCTAAATAAAAAAGAACTTTCGGTAAGTGAGCTGGCTTTGTATGGCAAAGTCAAATGTAGAATGGCGGACATGGGATTCTTGTGGGTGCTTCGCGTAGAAGAACTCGCGCGTATTTAAGTAGGATAGTAGGATGGGAGCGATTTGGAGTCAAAGCACCCTCTATTCAGGGTGCTTTTTTGTTCTATTTTTGAACATGTCAATTGCAAAAATGTAGGAAAAGCAGGCACTAGAAGAAACGCTAAAAGATGGAGAGCACATGTAGGATGGTAGAAAGGGGTCGGGAAAAATGATTATTGTTTTGAAAAAGGGTGCTACAGTAGAACAGATTGAAGAGGTCTCCACACGGTTAACGGAAGAGGGCTTAAAAGTTCATCTTTCACAAGGGGTAGAGAAAACGATCATGGGGGCCATTGGAGATCGCATGCGAATTGAAGCCCTTGATTTAGAGGCTTTACCTTGGGTTGAAAAGGTCGTCCCTATTATGGCACCTTATAAACTAGTTAGTCGTGAATTTCATCCTGCGGATACTATTATCCGAATAGGCCGCCAAGAAATTGGCGGTGGTAAAATCCACGTAATGGCTGGACCGTGTGCTGTTGAGAGCAGAGCTCAGATACTGGAAACTGCACATGCTGTGCAGGAAGCTGGTGCGACCTTCTTACGTGGAGGTGCCTTCAAGCCGCGTACTTCCCCTTATTCTTTCCAAGGACTAGAGGAAGAGGGATTGCGTTATTTAGCAGAAGCACGTGAGGAAACAGGACTTTTAGTCGTTACGGAAGTAATTGACGCGCAGGATGTTTCTTTGGTCGCTGATTATGCGGATGTTCTCCAAATCGGTGCTCGGAACATGCAGAACTTTATCCTCCTTAAAGAAGTAGCTAAGTGTGGGAAGCCAGTACTACTTAAAAGAGGGCCGTCCGCGACATTAGAAGAATGGATGATGGCAGCGGAGTACATCATGGATGGAGGGAATTATCAGGTTATGTTCTGTGAGCGGGGAATCCGAACGTTTGAAAATTATACTCGAAATACGCTTGACTTAAGCATGGTCCCTGCTCTGCATGCTCTTTCTCACCTCCCGGTCATTGTTGACCCCAGTCATGGAACTGGGCGCTGGCAACTGGTTCAACCTATGGCGAAGGCAGCATTGGCTGCTGGAGCAGACGGCTTGATTGTTGAAGTTCACCCTCAGCCCGAGAAGGCCGTTTCAGACGGAAAACAGTCTTTAACACCTGAAAAATTCCAAGTTATGATGACTCAATTAGCGAGACTTTCTCATGCACTTGATCGTCAATTGGGGGACGTTTTTCATGTTGACAGACGGATATAGTCCCTCAGGGACCAAGGGGAATTTGACACCAGGATGGTCAGGCCTTCGTACTCCGAAGGCTTGCATCATTGGTTTGGGATTAATTGGTGGATCGTGGGCAGGTGCCCTGCACCATGCTGGATGGGAAGTCCTTGCGGTTGATCCGGAGAAAGCTAGTATCGACGAAGCTTTGAGTCGAGGGTGGCTTGAGGAAGGCTGGACGTCCATGCCTCATTTTCTAGAGGTTGATTTGGTCGTTTTAGCTCTTCCTCTTCAGCAATTGACATACGGGTTAGAGAATCTAGTGGGTAGGGTTCCTAAGGGGACGATCGTGACCGATGTAGGAAGCTTAAAGAAAGAAATTTGTGAAAAGTCGTTTGAAATCGATCATAGGGGTTCTAGCGACTTCTTTTTTGTGGGTGGTCACCCAATGACAGGCTCTGAATTGTCTGGGTTTAGAGTAGCAGATCCCAATCTGTTTCGAGGGTATCCCTATGTATTAACCCCTGCGGCAGGTTGCCCCCAAGATGTTGTACAAGCTTTAGTGAAGGTTGTACAACATCTTGGCGCTATAGTCGTGTTCCGTGAACCTGTGGATCATGATCTTGAAGTGGCAATGGTCAGTCATATTCCCCATTTTTTGGCGGTTTCCTTGACGTTAGCTGCGCAGGATGCCTCAAAAGAGGGGGAACCGGTTTTGGAATTAGCCGGACGTAGTTTTCGAGATTTAACGCGTATAGCTGATAGTTCTCCTGAAATGTGGAAGGAAATTATGGTGAGAAATGCTGATGCAATTCTCGGTGGGCTTACTCTCTGGGAACATAAAATTAGGGAAATGCGAGAGTTCCTTCAGCAAGGAGATGGGGAGTCTGTTGCCGAAGCTTTTAGAAAGGCCCATTTAGTTCGAGAATGCATCAAGTAATCCGACAAATCATGGACTTAGGGGGTTAGTACCTATGCGAGGTGTGTTTATAATGCCGGTCACTAGCGTTGCAGGAGAAATCCGAGTCCCAGGTGATAAATCTATTTCTCATCGGGCAGCGCTTTTGGGCGGGATGGCTCATGGAGAAACCTATATTTCGAATTTCTTACTAGGTCAGGACTGTTTGAGTACGCTTCGGTGTTTAAAACAACTTGGAGTGTCTTGGGAGAGGCAGGGGTCTGAGGTTCGAATTTGTGGCCAGGGTATGGAAGCTTGGCGGGAGCCTTCTGACGTACTGGATGCGGGGAATTCAGGGACGACTTTACGACTGATGCTTGGTGTGTTGGCAGGAAGTCCGTTTTCCGTCACTCTAACTGGAGATGCATCTCTACGTTCACGACCGATGCGGCGTGTCACTGACCCTCTCAAGCAGATGGGTGCCCAGATCATGGGTCGCCAAGGGGGTAATTTGGTGCCTTTGACGATGAACGGTGGTCAGTTGCAAGGGCATACTATTCGAACTCTAGTGCCTTCGGCCCAGGTGAAATCGGCCATCATCTTAGCAGGTCTGAGAGCGAAGGGAGAAACAAGAGTTGAAGAACCCGCTCGTTCGAGAGATCATACCGAACGGATGCTCAGGGGATTTGGAGTCGATGTCCATAGTGAAGGGACAGAGATCTGGGTTCAAGGGGGCGGGCACTTAACTGGTCAAGACGTTTCAGTGCCTGGAGATATTTCATCGGCTGCTTTTTTTCTCGTCTTAGGAAGTCTAGCAGGAAGTGGAGAAATGATTCTGCCAGATGTCGGTGTGAACCCGACCCGTACCGGGATTTTAGACGCGTTGCGAGCTATGGGAGCAGATATTGAGGTGACGGATGTTTCGGAAGTATGTGGTGAGCCTAGGGCAACTTTACGAGTTCGACCTGCACGTCTCAAAGGAACTGAAATTGGTGGGGATTTAATTCCACGATTGATTGATGAAATCCCAATTTTGGCGTTGGCGGCAAGCTTAGCCGAAGGAGAAACCGTTATACGGGGTGCAGCAGAACTACGAGTTAAAGAGACCGATCGCATCCGTACAGTCGCCAACGGATTGAATACTTTGGGGGCAAAAGTTGAGGAACTTCCCGATGGGTTGCGCATTCAAGGTCATTCTTCCTTACGTGGCGGACTCGTGAGTAGCCATGGGGATCATCGGTTGGCGATGGCGTGGGCGATCGCTGGACTGGTATCGAAGGAAGGAGTTAGTGTGGAAAATATGGATGCTGCAGATGTTTCCTATCCAGATTTCTTACACGTGATTAAGCAGGTTATTCAATGAAAAGCGAAACATCAGTTGAAGTTAATAAGGGATTTACGTATGGATTGCGTCAATCCCTGACGATCGTGATCGGGTATGCTCCAGTAGCGGTGACCTTTGGAATCTTAGCGTCGCAGTACGGTCTGGCAGTTTGGGAAGCCGGACTGATGTCTATCTTTGTTTATGCAGGTGCCTCGCAGTTTATTGCGATCGAAATGATCCATCAGGGGGCTACTGTTTGGATGATCGGCTTGACTACATTGATTATTAATATTCGTCATTTGCTGATGAGTTTGTCGGCCGTTCCCTTTTTCCCGGAAAGAACTCTCCCCTGGTCTTTGGGGCTAGCTCAAGGGCTAACAGATGAAACATTTGTGCTTAATACGAAGATTCTAAAAGATGTTCATGAAGAGGAAACCCGCCGCCGAGTCATGCTTGGGATTAACCTAGGATCTTTTTCTTCTTGGGTTATTTTTACCATCCTTGGTGGTGTCATTGGAAAATGGTTGCCTATCCAGTTTTCGGGTTTTCAATTCGCCCTCTTAGCCTTATTTATTATTTTGACGACAACGTCGCTCTCAAAGAAAAATTATATGACATACCTCTTGGCCGCGATCCTGGCTATCGTTTTTAAATTGCTTATTCCAGGGAAAATCTATCTTATTTTAAGTGTGGCCTTCGCCGCTGGAATTGGGGCATGGTGGCGCAAAAGAGAGAAGGAGGAAAGTCGGTGTCACTCCAATTTCTAGAGACGGTATTATTAATGACTTTAGTCACATATGGCTCGAGAGTTCTTCCTTTCCTTCTGTTCAAAGGAAAGGATGTGCAAGGTTTTGCACGGGACTTCATAGAACTCGTCCCGATTGCTTTACTAGCTGCCTTAGTCGTACCGGAGTTAGTGACACCGGGAGGGACAATTGCCCTAACGCATAACCCCTTTTTATGGACTGGGGTCTTAACCTTTCTTTTTGCTAGATTTGTACCCAATCTTTTTCTGGGAATTATCTTCGGAATGACCACGTTCTGGGGATTAGATAAGTTACTGCAGTGAATCTTGAATAAAAGGCTAACTGCTAGAGCCAGAGATTCATATCGTTCTTGAAATAGGCCACTTTTTTCTGACTACTGTTTAACATGAGATTTGACAGTAGGCAGAAAAAGGTGGTGTTTTATTTCTTGATGGATTATTGTATTATGTAGCTAAGTTCGAAGACTAGGTCTCGCTTTTTTTGCGTGAGACTAAGGCCTACTCGATGCGTAGATTGCTAAAAGAACACTTTGCCAGCGAAATGTCCGTTTTAAGGGAACAAGTTTTGAGTTGATTAGGAGGGGTTTTGTGCCGAAAGAATTAACTCACTGGCATATTGCTCGCCAAGCTTTGCAAAAGGGAGTCCCGCGACAGGATGACGCTCAAGGAACTTTGTGATTTGGGTGTTCAGAAGGTTTGCACCTTGATTAATCAACTGGGGTCTCAATCCATGGAGAGGTGGCCGTCACAACTGCGAGAGCTTCCGCCACTGTCACTTGATAGTGGGTTACCTTATGTTCCAGTCTCTCAAATGCATTATTACCGCACGGAGCCCATTGAACAACATTTGCGGGTGAAATAAAGAAAACTCCGAGAAAATCTCGGAGTTTTGATTATTAGTAGTAAGTAAAGCTACCGTTGATTGAAGTATAGTGATATTGTTATCTTGGAAAGCTATTCGGCGTGGAATCGTCGTTCATCATGTCCATGTCTTCGTCGTCACTGGAACAGCCGCACCCGCGTGACATAAAACAATAACCATTTTCCTCGTATTTTTTACCGAGATAAAAGGCACCGACAAGACTAAGTGCATAAAGAAATCCATGGGCATGGTGGTTTCTCCGATGATAAAACATTTTAATTCCCCCTTTCATTTTAGAATGGCTTTTTTAGGTAGAATTCATCCGGGAAATTTAAGGAAAAAATGGGGGTTATTTTGTGCTTTATGATGTTTTGCTTTGGGATTTAGATGGAACATTGACAGACCCGAAAGTAGGGATTACACGTTCTGTTCAATACGCATTGAAGAAGTTGGATTTTCCTATTCCAGAGGCTGATGATTTAGAATGGATTATTGGACCGCCCTTAAAGGAAAGCTTTAAGATACTTCTTAAAACAATGGATGAATCTCTTCTAAACCAAGCTATCGAGCTTTATAGGGAACGTTTCTCAGAGATAGGTCTCTATGAAAATAATGTTTATCCTGGAATTCCAGATTTGCTGGTTCGGTTAAAAGATAAGGGCTGTATGCATCTGTTGGCAACGTCAAAACCAAAGGTCTTTGCAGAAATAATTCTTAAACATTTCTCACTCGATTCTTGCTTTAGTGTCATCATGGGAAGCGAGTTGAATGGTCAATTTGTAGAGAAGGATGTTTTGATCGCCGAAGTGCTGAAAAAGGTGCCCGTCGGTTCAATGTCGAAAGTGGTCATGATTGGGGATCGGCGTTTTGATGTTTTTGGAGCTAGAGCCAACCATATCGATATTATTTCTGTTGGTTATGGGTATGGAACCGTTAAAGAATTGCAAGATGCAGCGCCTGATTTTATCGTGCCGAATGTTAGCGACTTAGAAAGGTTATTATTTTCTGGAGCAGAATCACTCACAGTTTAAACTATTGTTGAACAGGGTAACGTACAGCAGCATCTAAATAGACATAATTCTCGTCTTTTTCTTGACGAACCATCCCCACGATACCTCCATCTTTGGTTTCCTCCAGAAACTGATGGACAGCAAACTGATAAGCACGTTCGTCCCACGGGTCCAGGAAATGGGCAACCGTATTGAAATAGGTCTCTAAGGGAATTTTATAATGTCGATGATAAACTTGTAGTGTTGTATCTGTTAGATGCATACGAATTCCCTCCTTTTAATCGTTAGTCTCGGAAAATACTTGAAGAAATATGTGTTCTTAGTAAGGAAAAGAGGGAGCGTGAGTATGGCCGAAGAAATTGAATCGAATTCTGGCCTGTTAGGCAATCCTTCGCAACGAAACTTGAATTGGATAGATCTTTTAATGGTTTTGGGCGGAGTTGTCGCTTTATATGTTATCTTATCTTTGGGAACCCTCGAATTAATGGAGTGGTGGCCTCATGAGCGTGTCTTAATGTATCTGAATGCGTTTATGACTCAGTTATCCTTCGCACTCTTAATTTGGATTCTGAAGAAAGTTCGGCATTGGAAATGGACAGATCTTGGTTGGCGGGGAGTACCGCTTAAAGAAGTAATCCCAAAGGTCTTGGGAATCTATGCCTCAACATGGGCGGTCAATATTATCTATGCCCTTGTCTTATACAAGCATGGGTTAAATCCTCCGACAACAGATGTATATACCAAATTATTAGGGCAAGCTACATGGTATACTTTGATTCTTAATTTGCTTTTAGCAGGTGTCGTGGCTCCTTTAGTGGAAGAAACATTATTTCGAGGAGTTATCTTTGGAGGTTTACAAACATACTTCGGAAAATGGACCGCAGCGTTGATTAGTGCCGCGATATTTTCCGGTCTTCATCTCCAACTCTACGGATTTGTTCCGCGTTTTATCTTGGGAATCGCCTTGGTTTACCTTTATGACAAGTATAAATCCCTTTATCCTTCTATTGCGTTACATGCATTGAATAATATAGTTGCAACATTGATCGCGACTAGTTTATCAATTTGAATAAAAGGAGCATGAAGTGTGAGACAAAGAGAGTCATTACAAATTGCGATTGATGGCCCTGCTGGTGCGGGTAAAAGTACGGTTGCCAAGATTGTAGCTCAACGTTTGAACTTATTTTATGTGGATACTGGTGCCATGTATCGAGCAATTGCTTATAAGGCGCTAAAAAACGGAGCGTCAATCGAAGACGAACTGAGTGTAAGCCAAATTGCTCAATCGACGGAGGTTGTTCTTGATCATTCGGATGAAGGAATTGTTTGGTGCGATGGAGAGAATGTCACTGAGGCTATACGTTGCCCCGAAATTTCACGAGCTGTTTCAACGGTCGCGGCTTATCCTGGGGTCAGAGAACGTCTAGTTGAACTTCAACGTTTGGAGGGTAGTCGTGGAGGTGTGGTCATGGATGGCCGTGATATTGGCACCCATGTTTTGCCAGAAGCAGATATCAAAATCTTCTTAACGGCCACTCCCGAGGAGCGGGCAAAGCGCCGTTGGGCCGAACTTAGCCATGCCGGGAAAGATATATCCCTCGAAGAGGTCACACGAGATATGCAACGACGTGACCGTATGGATACAGAACGAGAGGTTTCTCCACTAAAACCTGCGAGAGATGGCATTGTTCTCGACACCACGGGCTTAAGTGTCGAAGAAATCGTGGCGAAAATTGTAGCGTTGGCTTAGGAGGTGGGTTAATGTCGTTATACGATTTTGCGAAAGGGTTTTTCCGTCTTCTGTTTAAGTTAATGGGATGGAAAGTCAAAGGAGCGGAGAACTTACCCACAGAGGGTCCCGTTATTCTAGCGATTAACCACGTTAGCCTTTGGGACCCAGTTGTCGCGGCCTGTAGCCTTTCACGCCAGGTTTCCTTTATGGCTAAAGAGGAGTTATTCCGTATCCCGGTTTTAGGGCGTATTTTCTCTAAGGTTGGTGCCTTCCCAGTAAAAAGGGGGCAAGGGGATATGAGTGCAATACGAAAATCTTTGGAAATTTTAAAAGAGGGTCGAGTATTGGGACTTTTTCCTGAAGGCACACGGTCACAGACAGGAGAAATTCAAAAGGGCTTACCGGGTATGGTTGTTTTAATGGAGAAAAGTAAAGCGACCGTTGTTCCTGTTAAGGTTTATGGGACAAGGAACCTGTTTACCAAAGGATGGGGAAATATTGGGGTCGTGGTAGGAAAACCTTTGACTGCTCAGATGCTAAAGGCACCTGAAGGGGTTACAAATCGAAGGGAATGGATTGCCGACCGCATTATGCAGGCATTGCTTGAATTGCCTGAAGCAAAGTAACATAGATTCCTACAAATTAGCAGGAATTTAAGAATAGAGTGGAGAACTAGTTCTTTACGAATTTTGGGGAGGGTTCTTGGTTTGAACGTTAAACTAGCGGCAAAAGCTGGGTTTTGTTTTGGGGTAAAGCGTGCCCTGGAAATGGCAGAACGGACAGTGGAAACTTCACCAGCAGTGTCACTTGGGCCACTCATTCACAATCAGCAGGTTGTGAAACGATTGGCTGACCGCGGAATTCATGTCGTGGATACTTTAATCGAAGTAACCGCCGAACAAGCCCTGATTATTCGGTCCCATGGTGTAGCACCAAGCGTCTACAAAGGAGCTGAGGATAAAGGCATTCAAGTGGTGGATGCAACATGCCCTTTTGTTCAGAAAGCTCAACGACTAGCTGCCAAATCGGCTCAAATGGGGCAACAGGTGATTGTCATGGGGGATAAACTCCATCCTGAAGTTCAAGGGATTCTGGGTTGGGCTGGAGAACAGGCCATACCCATCCAAACGGTCGAGGAAGCGAAGGAGCTATCGTTTTACCCACGATTATCCGTTCTGGCCCAGACAACTCAACCCGCGGAAAACTTTAAAAGAATAGTTCAAGAGTTAAAACTCCATACTGCGGAGCTTACTGTTCACGACACGATCTGTAACGCAACGGCTGAACGACAAAAGGTTGCCAGTGAGTTAGCGGAAACTGTGGACGTGATGGTAGTTGTCGGTGGGCGCAATAGTGCAAATACCCAAAAATTAGCGATTATCTGTGCGGAAAGAACGAAAACCTATTTAATTGAAACGGCGGATGAATTAGAAAATACCTGGTTTGAAGAGGCTAAATGTGCAGGGTTAACCGCAGGGGCTTCTACACCAGATTGGATAATCGAGGAGGTATATAAGAAAATGTCTGAAATGAATGAGACTGAAATGGACATGGCTAGTTGGGAGGAAAGCTTTCAAGAACTTCATCTTGGCGCCCGAGTTACCGGTACGGTTGTTAAAATAACCAACGAGGAGATCTTTGTTGATATCGGTTGGAAATCTGAGGGCGTGATTCCAATGAATGAGTTGAAGATCGCTAGAAAAACACGTCCTGAAGAGATTGTTTCTATTGGAAATAAAATTAGCGCTGTTGTGATTCGCGTCGAAAATGAGGAAGGGTATACAGTGCTCTCTAAACGAAAAGCGGATGAAGAGGGTGCAGTGGATCGATTAGAGAAATTAGCTGAGAGTAAAGAAGAGATTCCAGCAGTCGTCGTTGAGGTTGTCAAGGGCGGTTTGGTAGTGGACGTGGGAATGCGCGGCTTTGTTCCTGCCTCTCAAATTCAACTGGGGTATGTTGAGGACCTAAATCAATTTTTAGGTCAAACCTTACGTTTACGGGTTATCGAATTTGATCCTTCTAAGCGAAAAGTAGTTCTTTCCCAAAAAATTATCTTAGCCGAAGAGCAAGCGATTAAGCGCAAACAGTTACTGGAAACCCTTAAAGAGGGAGATGTAGTAACTGGGGTCGTTCGGCGGATCGTCGATTTTGGGGCCTTTGTGGATATCGGTGGAATGGATGGACTGCTGCATATTTCGGATATGGCCTATACACGGATTAAGCATCCTTCAGAAATGGTAACGATCGGAGACGAAGTGGAAGTTCAAGTGTTAAAACTTGAGCAACAGACTGGAAAACTGTCTTTGGGGCTAAAACAACTCAAAGAAAGTCCATGGGTTCGAGTTGCAGAAAAATATCCTGTGGGGTCTTTGGTTAATGGCAAAGTCATACGCATTGTTACGTTTGGGGCCTTTGTTCAACTCGCAGAGGGAGTGGACGGGTTAGTTCATATTTCCCAATTAGCGGATCATCGTGTCAATAAAGTGGAAGAAATTCTTAAAATCGGGGATTTAGTGAGTGCTAAGGTTATTGAATGTAAGCCAGAGGAGAAACGAATTAGCTTAAGCATTCGGGATCTGATGCTGGACGCAAGCCAAGCTGATGATGAGCTCGCCTTGGCTTCTCAACCAGAAATCAAGCCAGTAACCATCGGTGATATACTTGGCAAGGGAATCCTTGCTGAAAACCGAGAGGAATAGCGTTCAAATGATTATGGTTTACCCCAAAATGACTTCTTGCTCTTGGTGCAGGAAGTCATTTTCCAGTGGGGCATAGAAGAAAGGTGAGTCAGATGGCTAAACGAAAACCCGCTCAGCCCATTGATTTCCCCATCTTGTATTTGACACTGGCACTTTTAGCCTTCGGTTTAATTATGGTGTTGAGTGCTGGGGCAGTACGTGGGTTCAATGCTACACAAAACACGTATTTTTATGTACTTCAACAAATGAAGTGGGTGTTAATTGGTTCGGTATTTGCGTTTGTAGCCATTAAAATCCCTTATGCGTTTTTGCGGCGTTTCACGGGGATCGGCGTCCTTGTTAGTCTTGGATTACTCACTGCGGTTATCTTCACAGATGCAGGGATTGCGGCGAAAGGCTCAGCCCGTTGGATTTCAATTGCGGGTATTACAGTTCAGCCTTCCGAAATAGCCAAACTTTCCTTGGTGCTTTTTTATGCGCATATCTTAGATCGATATCCAATCAAGCGTGGTAAGGATTGGCGCGTCCCACTGGGTATACTTCTTTCGGTTACTGTTTTCATCTTGGCCCTTGTTTATAAACAGCCAGACTTAGGAACGACAATGGTTTTAGCGCTAACTAGTGCTGCGATGCTTTTACAAACGGAAATTCCGACGATCTGGTTTATAGCGGCTGCTCCAACGTTTGGTTTACCACTTCTTTATTTGGTTCACCGCACGGAGTATCAATGGAAGCGAATTCTGGTCTGGTTAGATCCCTGGAAATACGCTATGGACTTAGGATATCAGATTACCAATGCAGAAATCGCCTTTGGCTCAGGAGGCTTGTTTGGAGTCGGTTTGGGGCGAAGTTTGCAGAAATACGGTTTTCTTCCAGAAAACTATACGGACACGATTTTTGCCATGGTCGGGGAAGAGTTAGGCTTAGTGGGAACGGTGCTGTTATTAATCCTCTTTGTGGCGTTATATGCACGGATCTACCGCGTTGTCAAGGAATGTCCCGATCGTTTTGGGCAGTTATTAGGCTTTGGGTTGGTCTCTGAGTTGGCAATTCAAACGACGATTAATTTGGCAGTTGTGACCGGGGTCTTTCCGGTTACAGGGATTACTCTGCCCCTAATTTCGTATGGCGGGAGTTCTCTAGTTATAACCTTAACGGAACTGGGGTTGCTCCTGAATTTATCTCGATATCGGCAAAAAATAACAACCGTTCGGACTGAAGCGAACCTCCCAGATATCACCGTGTAAACTCCTTCTATATGGGAATAATATGGATTAGGGGTCCATATAAGGAGGGGTTTATTCTGTTTTTTCCCTATGGTGAGTGGGTTATTCTATTCTTGGTACTCGTAACTTGGGCCGAACAAAGAGCCTCTCGAACATTTTTTCTTATGTTGACGATCGCTTGGCTTATAGGATGGATAATAGAGGTCGTCTTTCCTTCGACGATGCCTTGGCACTGGCACTATGCACGCCTTGCGGTCATGCTGGTTTTTTGGATATGGGCGTGGCAACGGACTAAACGGCGGATTTTCCCGCTTATTTTTACCAGCTTCATTTTAAGTGTTGAAACACTTTTTCTAGTGAATGATCCTGGGGTTATTCCCTATGGATCATGGCTTTTTAATGCTGTGCTCGTCTTAGTTGCGTGGCTAACATCTAAGTCGGATTGGGGAATAGCAGCTGCCTTAATCGGAAGCTGGCTTTTGAACCAGGCTTTAGTGCGGTTTACGTATGAGGGGATCGTAAGGCATGCAGACTTTCCTGATCCTTTTGTATGGAATTTCAGTGTAGGATTATTCACGGTCTGGGCTGGTCTTCGTCAAGGGTACCGATTGTATACGAAACGGGAAGTGCAAAAAAGGGTCACGGAGCTTCCACTTATGAATGGTGTAGGGGCCTATGAACCGTCAGAAGAGCGTGAACTACAGTAGCAGATGCGTTAAATTTGTAGTATACTTGTAAACGATCAAGGCTGGGATAATATGCCATGATCTGGAACGTCAGGAGGATGAAATATTTTGCCTAAAGGGCTTGTGGTCGCATCGGTCGACACAGGAAGTATTGCTGAAGAAATGGAAATTAAAGTCGGCGATCGCGTTCTGGCAGTAAATGAAGAGGACTTGAACGATATCGTTGATTTTCAGTTTGGTATCTCAGAAGATGAGTTTACGCTTCTTATTGAAAAGGTAAATGGAGAGCTATGGGAGATTGATATTGAGAAAGCTCCCGGAGAATTTTTGGGTTTAGAAGTATCGGTAAGTGCTGATGGTCTAAAATTCTGTCGTAACAATTGTACGTTTTGTTTTGTGGCACAACTGCCAAAAGGAATGCGATCATCTCTTTATGATAAAGATGACGATTACCGCTTATCGCTTACCCAGGGGAGTTTCATCACCTTGTCTAATTTGAGTGATGAAGAATTTGAACGAATTCTTGCACTTCATCTAAGTCCACTGTATATTTCTGTCCACGCTTGGAATTCTGAGGTACGGGTTCGTATGATGAAAAACCCGCACGCCGGAAAGCTCCCTGAGCAAGTCAGACGTTTAGTTGAGGCTGGTATTGTAGTTCATGCTCAAGTTGTATTAGTCCCTGATCATAACGATGGAGATGTGTTGAAAGAAACAATCGAGCAGTTAAGTGAACTGTATCCTTCCGTACAATCGATTGCTGTTGTACCAGTGGGGTTAACTCGCTACCGCGAAAAGCTCACTACACTACGTGGATTTACAGCACAGGAAGCATGTCGAATCCTTGATCAAGGTGAGGAATGGCAAAGAAATTTCTTTGCACAGACAGGTCGGCATCTCGTCTACTTTGCGGATGAATTTTACGTTATGGCTAGACGAAAGTTTCCAGAGGAAGCTGTGTATGATGATTTCCCACAATTAGAGAATGGTGTTGGAATGGCTCGGAATTTTATCACTGAAGTCGAATCTGGATGGAATTCGCTGCCGGATCGGATAACAGAACGTCATGTACATCTCATCACCGGAACATCAGCACAGGAGTTTTTTGAATCGTGGAGGGACCGCTTAATGGCTGAAGTGAGCGGGCTGAAGGTCACGATACATGCGATTGTCAATGTTTTTTTTGGTCCATCTGTGACCGCTGCTGGATTACTAACGGCCCAGGATATCGCTCATCAATTAGGGGATTTGTCTGGGGAGGAGTTTCTTATTCCACGCGTGATGCTCAAGGCGGATGAAGACATCTTCCTTGATGATCAGAGTGTGGAGTGGTTAGAGAAAAAAGTAAATGGTAAGGCACGAATTGTCGATAATAATGGCCTGGCGTTTTTAGATCAGGTAATTGGATATTCTTTGGAGGTGGAACGTTTTGAGTAAACCCGTTGTAGCTATTGTGGGACGGCCGAATGTCGGCAAGTCAACGTTGTTTAATCGAATTACTGGCGGACTTGTGGCGATTGTTGAAAATATGCCGGGTGTGACTAGAGATCGTCTATATCGAGATGCGGAATGGCTTGGACGGAAGTTCGCCTTGATCGATACCGGGGGGATCGAATTTAAGGATGAGGGGACGCCGATTGCTTCCCAAATGCGGCGTCAGGCGGAAATCGCCATGGAAGAAGCGGATGTGATTATTTTTGTCGTGGATTCCCAAATTTCTCCCACGCCGGATGATGACATGATTGCGCGAACGTTGCGTAAATCTGGAAAACCAGTCTTGCTCGCCGCGAATAAAGTAGAGAATTTCGAAAAAGCTGAAGGCCAACTTTTTGAATTTTACAGTTTAGGGTTAGGGGAACCTATTCCCATTTCTGCAGTTCACGGCATGAACACGGGAGATTTACTCGACCTGGTAATTTCTAATTTTCCGGAGAATGATGACGAAGAGTATGATCCCGATGTGATACGTATTTCTGTGATTGGTCGCCCTAATGTCGGAAAATCATCCTTGGTCAACACGATGCTGGGGAAAGAACGAGTCATTGTCAGCAATATTCCCGGGACGACTCGGGATGCGATCGATACCCCTTTTGAGCATGAAGGGAAGCATTATATCCTCATTGACACGGCAGGAATGCGCCGTAAAGGACGTATCGACGAATTAACAGAGCAATATAGCGTCGTTCGCTCTCTTCGCGCGGTCGATCGTTCGGATATGATTCTCATGCTTATAGATGCCACAGATGGGGTTACAGAACAAGATAAAAAAATAGCTGGATATGCCCATGATGCGGGTAAAGGAATCCTATTAATTATTAACAAATGGGATCTTATCGAAAAGGATGAGAAGACGATCAATAAGTTTGAAAAGTCTGTTCGCGAAGAATTAGGCTTTATGCAGTATGCACCCACGATGTTTATTTCCGCAAAAACAGGACAACGGGTTAATAAAATTTTAGATCTCGTTGATTTCGTGGTGGAACAAAATGCTACCCGAGTGACGACGGCCACGTTGAACACCTTATTGAGAGAATGGCTGCATCTCAACCCGCCCCCCTCAGATAAAGGACGGCGTTTAAAGGTCCGCTACATTACTCAAGTGGGAGTTAAGCCACCAACCTTTGTGTTCTTTGTCAATGACCCAGAACTGATGCATTTTTCGTATAAGCGATATCTTGAAAATCAGATGCGGAAACATTTCGGGTTTGAGGGTTCACCCATTCGAATCGTTATTCGACAAAAAGATGAAGAGAAGGAGTAAATCATGTCACGCTACCTGATTTTTATTTTAACGTATTGCTTGGGTATAATTCCGTTTGCCTATTTAGCGGGACAACTTAAAGGAATTGACGTGCGTCGGCATGGTAGCGGAAATATCGGAACGACGAATGCCTTTCGACTTCTAGGAGCTAAACTGGGCATTTTGGTGCTGCTCGGAGATTTCCTGAAAGGGGCATTGGCGGCCACCGTCGGTTACTGGGCATTGGGACCTTGGGGAGGAATTATAGGTGGTTTGCTAGCAATGGCGGGTCATAGTTGGAATCCACTCTTTGGCTTTCGTCCAAGTGGAAAAGGAGTCGCGGCTGGGTTCGGAATTATCACCGTCTTAATGCCGAAGGTCATGTTGGTGGCAATTGCGTTGTTTCTTCTGGTGGTAGCGGTGACACGTTATGTTTCCATGGGCTCTGTTGTCGGGGCCCTTACAGTAGCTATTGCTGTCTTTGTTTTTCCTGAACCAATAGCCTATCGTTTTTTTGGATTGATCGCTTCATCCATCGTATTGATTCTTCATCGGGCTAACTTTCAACGTGTATTACAAGGAACCGAACATCGGTTTGGCGATAAAAACAATCCTAAGGATTTGTAGTGAGGGGGACTCTACCCCACCTTGAGCTGCACGGACTCGTATTTAGAAGAGTCTTAGTGCTTAAGGTTAAGTATCTTGGTGTAGAGAGGAGTAAACATATGCCCGATATAGCGGTTTATGGGGCCGGGAGCTGGGGTAGTGCTTTGGCTGTGCTCTTAGTGAATGCAGGCCATCGGGTTGCGCTTATCGGTCGTCATCCAGATGAGATGGAAATTATGAGGACTCACCGCGAAAATGCACGTTATTTGCCGGGCGTTGTTTTGCCTCCAGGGCTTGTACCAACAACGGATCTCTCGCCGTTAAACGCTGATCTGGTTGTTTTTAGTGTGCCGTCCCATAGTGTTAGGCAAGCTGCTCGATCGGTCAAGCCTTATCTAAGGCCGGGTTGCATTGTGGTCAATACTGCCAAGGGGTTAGAGGAAGAAACCCACCTACGCCTCTCAGAGGTATTGACAGAGGAGCTTCCACAAAATCCGATTGCGGTATTGTCTGGCCCCAGCCATGCAGAAGAGGTAGGGCGGGATATGCCAACAACCGTTGTGGTTGCTTCGGACGTGAAGACTGCAGAAACCGTGCAAGATATGATGATGGCGCCAAAATTTAGAGTCTACACAAACCCGGATGTCATCGGAGTTGAATTGGGTGGAGCCTTAAAAAATGTCATCGCGTTGTGTACAGGAATTGCCGAGGGGTTAGGGTTTGGAGATAACACCAAAGCAGCTTTAATGACCAGAGGATTAGCTGAAATTGCACGCTTGGGCGTGGCATTGGGAGGTCATCCGTTAACGTTTGCCGGGTTATCGGGCGTTGGGGACCTCATCGTTACTTGTACGAGTCCACATAGTCGCAATCGCCGGGCTGGTGTAGCGCTCGGTGAGGGTAAACCCTTAGAAACGGTGCTTCAAGAAGTGGGCATGGTGGTAGAAGGGGTAAAAGCTGCCCGTGTTGCACACCAACTTAGCGTAGAGAAACATATTTCAATGCCCATTACAGAGCAAGCCTATAAAGTCTTGTTTGAAGGTGCTGATCCCAAAGTTGCTGTTACGGATTTAATGATGCGTGGGAAACGCCATGAACTTGAAGAAGTTGTTGAGATGAGCTGGCTAAAATAGTGCGCATATTTTCAGGTTAAGTTTCATAGACGTAGAAGAGGTTGTTTTAAATGCCTTTTCTACGTTTTTTGTTTGTTGTCATATTTGCCCAAAAGAATCAATATACTTATACTGCTTAATGTGCTAGTCCAGTCATCGGGAATCCACGTGGTACAGGGAGGTGGAAGGGGAGATAAGGTGGAGGCCCTTCCCCAATTTTTGGGACAGCACTCAAAAGGGAGGGAATTTACTAATGGAAAAATTAGACATTTTCAGGGATATCGCTGAACGAACAGGAGGCGATATCTACCTCGGTGTCGTCGGGCCAGTCCGTACAGGAAAGTCCACCTTTATCAAACGATTCATGGACCTCCTAGTCCTGCCTAACATTCAAGATGCTTTCGAGCGGGAACGGGCTAAAGATGAACTTCCTCAAAGTGGGACGGGGAAAACGATCACGACGACAGAACCAAAGTTTATTCCATCAGAATCCGTGGAAATCGTAGTAAAAGACTCAATCCACATGAATGTCCGCTTAGTTGACTGTGTAGGCTACAGTGTGGAAGGTGCATTAGGGTACGAAACTGAAGATGGCGAAGAGCCACGCATGATGAAAACGTCATGGAGTGATGAACCCATGTCGTTCCAGGATGCAGCCGAAATGGGCACCCGTAAAGTCATTACGGATCATGCTACGATTGGGGTTGTGGTTACGACCGATGGGTCGATCACAGATATTCCGCGGGATGCATACCTCGACGCAGAGGAGCGAGTTATTTCCGAGTTACGTCAGATGGGAAAACCCTTCGTAGTACTCTTAAATACAACCCGTCCCTATGCGGAAAATACCATGGAATTATGCCGTTCTCTTGAAGAAAAGTATGGAATACCTGTGATTGCGGTGAATTGTCTTGAAATGACACAAGAAGATATCACGCAAATCCTCGAAGAAGTATTGTATGAGTTCCCCGTGAAAGAAGTTAACATCGATCTTCCCAAATGGGTCGAAGAGCTGGATGTATCTCATCCGATCCGTGCCGCCTTCGAAGAAACAGTGCGTAAAGCAATCGAGAATGTTCGGCGTTTACGGGACATCGATCTAGCCTTAGATGCATTAACGGAATGCGAATATGCACAGGATGTACTCCTCAAAGAGATGAACTTAGGCACCGGGGTTGCCAATATTGAAATCACTGCTGTTGAAGGACTCTTTAAAACAGTATTACAAGAACTCACGGGGATTGAAATTGAAGGTGATCATTCCTTACTTCGCCTAGTGTTAGATTATAGCAAGGGCAAAAAGGAATGGGATAAAATGTCTGCGGCAATCGAAGAAGTCCGTATTAACGGCTATGGCGTTGTCACTCCTCAACTCGAAGAAATGTTCCTAGAAGAACCGGAACTTGTTAAACAAGGTGGACATTATGGGATCAAGCTGAAAGCCAGTGCCCCATCACTCCATATTATCAGAGCGGATGTCACGACAGAAATTACGCCCCTGATCGGAACAGAAAGGCAAGCGGAAGAACTCGTGAAGTATATGCTCGATGAGTTTGAAAATGATCCGAAGAAGGTTTGGGAATCTAATATTTTCGGTAAGTCATTGCATGACTTAGTTCGTGAGGGAATCCAAAATAAGCTCTACAAGATGCCAGAAAATGCTCAACATAAGCTACAAGACACTTTGCAAAGAATTGTCAATGACGGCAACGGGGGACTCATTTGTATCATTATCTAATGTCCCTCACTGGCTCTATCAAATGCTAATAGGCTTAGACCCTCAGGGAGAATGAATGACTAGAAAAGGAACGTCTGGATTACCGCATTCGTGCGAGATCTGACGTTCCTTTTTAGTGACTATCAGAATTCTTGCCAAACTCATACGAATTAGCTTATAATATGTTTGATATAGTAAGCAAGGGGTAGATAGGAGAGATTTGGTGGCTGGCAGGACCCATGATTTTTTAATTGTAAGTAAAGCTATTTTGCCGGAAGCCATTTTGAAGACCGCAGAGGCGAAAGAACTACTAGTCAAAGGGGATGTAGACACGATCAATGACGCGGTCGAGCGTGTCGGACTTAGTCGAAGTGCCTATTACAAATATAAAGATGGAGTGTTTCCTTTTTATGAGGCCAGTCGGGAAAGGATCATTACGATTTCCCTAGCGCTTGAAAACAAAGCGGGAGTACTCTCTCACGTTCTGAATTTCATTGCCTCTGTAAAAGGCAACATTCTAACGATTAATCAAGGGATCCCTCTGCAAGGAATTGCTAATGTTTCTGTTTCCCTAGAAACTGCCGAAATGGCAGATACTCCGGAAAATCTTCTCACAGGGCTTGGGAAAATCCACGGTGTAAGAAAGATAGAAGTAATCGGGCAAACTTAGGGTTGCGTTCCTAGCGTTAATATGATACTCTATAAAAGTCCTTCAGGTAAGGGCAATAAGTCGGGGCGTGGCTCAGCTTGGTAGAGCGCTACCTTGGGGTGGTAGAGGTCGCATGTTCAAATCATGTCGCTCCGACCAGTAATATCAAGGGTTTCAGGGTTTTTTGATTTCCTGAAAGTCGTAATATACTGCAACGTTACTGCAATTGAATCATTGAAATTAATCCTCTCAACTTTGAGGGGATTTTTTCTTTAATAAATTATTCTTTTATCGGATGCATTTCTTTTTATTTCGGGCATTACATGGGCGTATGTGTTACCGGTTATCGATATATCTGTATGTCCTAAGAGTTCTGAAACGGTTTTTATGTTTTCGCCTTCTTCAAGTAGCCTCGTCGCGTAGGTATGCCGTAATGCATGAAGATTTATCCCATTTGATATTCCGGCCCTTTCTCTTGCTTCATAAAACTTTTTAGTTAGAAATCTTGGGTTTATTGGTTTTCCGCTATTCGTTTTCCGCTATTCGTGCAAAAGATAAGGTCATTATTCACATAGTTTTCTTTAGCGTGCCGTTTGATTTTTCCTTGTTTCATTCTGTGTAATTGAATTGCTACTGCTATTTCGTTTGGAATTGGTAGTAGTCTTTTTGATTTTTCAGTTTTAGGGTTTTCCATGATTAAGCCTTTTGATTTTGTTCTTACAAGTGCTTGAACTATATTGATCGTTTTCTTACGAAAGTCTATATCTTGCCATCTTAAACCTAATACTTCTCCAAGTCTTAACCCAGTCCCTAGCAGTGTCAAAAATGCTGCTCTTAAAATTTCAGTTTCAATGGAATCTATGAATGCACTCATTTCATCTTTTGTCATGGCTTTAATTTGTTTTGTTTCAAGTTTTGGCAAAGTAACGGCTGTTGCGGGGTTCCAGCTAATTAGTCGATTCTTTATCGCTTGGCCTAAACAGGAGTTAATAATTTGGTGATTTCTCCTAATCGTAGCGGATGCGGATTTGTTGGTTTTCATTTTGTTGTAAAGTTTCTGTATGTCATTCGTATTAAGGTTTCCTAGTGGTATGTTCCCTAATTCGGGATATATATGGTTTTTGACTGACCTTTGGTAGTTCTCCCAAGTAGCTAATCTCGCTTCCATTTTCTTGTAGTTATCCATCCGGGTTATTAACCATTCCCCGAAAGTCAGTTTTGATTGAGCTTGAAGATCTATTCCTTTCTCAAGTTCCTTCATAGCCCCTTTCATTTTGGCTTTAACTTCTAGCCTTGTTTTACCGTAGAATGTTTTGCGTTTAGGTTTCCCGGTGTCTGGATCGGTTCCTATTGTTATTTGGCTTACCCATTTACCTTCGTGTATTCCACTTTTCCTTTGATGGATACTTCCTTCTCCATTTGCGTTTCTTTGCTTTTTCATACTTTCATCCTTTCTTTTCTTTATTTATCCGCATAATAGGTTTTTTTACCATTTTGGACCGAATAGTTGTAGTTGCCATTATCCAATAGTTCTTCGAATGTGTTTTTGAAGTCTTTTCTGTTTTGATTTGCTATATTTGTATATTTATTAGCAATATCCATGTATGTTTGATTTCTGTAATTTGTATAATTTAAATAGTTTGTATAAAAGCATTTCTTGTATTCATTATTAAATCTTTTGTAATATCTTCTATTGGTTTGAAATAGGTCGATTTATTAATTAGGTTTAGAGTTTGTTCGTTTTTGTCGCAAATTACTAATGCATTTAATAATATTGATTTATATTTATTTATGTTCATTTGGTTCCATGGGATATTATGTTGTTCTGATAACAAATTGTGAATGTCAACGAATTTTTGGCTCTTTCCATAGTTAGTTGAATTTTGGCCTTTTTTCAAGCCGTAACAGTTTTTTCCTTAACATTTCAAAACTATTGCGACCATACATTATCCTCTTTATAACCTTAAGCTTATTTACGCTGCCTTCGGCAAGTCCGTTATTGTATTCATATTTAATGGCATTTTTTACAGCCGTAATATCTCTGGTTATGCCATTTATAAACGAAGTTATTTCACGAATATTTAAGCCCAAAGCCCTATGTATCCACTGTTCAATCATACCAACATTTTTATCCAACAACATTTTCCGGAATTCATTAACGATGTCTATGAGCTCCTTGTACCGAGGATATTGACTATTTACTCTGTCTAAACATTCGCTGTTCAGTCCTTTAATTTTCCCAACCTGTTTGAATAATAGCTTTATTAACAATTTACGTTCTACTAATTCGATATTCTCTGGCGCTATATTATTAGCATTGTAAGTATTCTGAATCAACCTTTTCAAGCCTGCTGCATAAGTTCTTAGAGTAGAGGAAGAACCTTTATAACCTACTTGACGAATTTTGGCTTCAATTGCGGTCAAGGCAATACCTTTATCAATTAGCACATTTATTTCACCTAGGTATGGGTCTAAGATACTTCTTCTCTTAACACTATAACTTCCATGAATTGCTGTTACACTTTCATTTAGATATCTTTTAACCGTCTGCCTAGATAATTGCAGCTCTTTGGAAATTGATCTTATAGAGAACTTTCTCTTATGCATATCTTTAACGGCATTTATCAGTTCCAGCTTCTTTAACACTATTTGCTCATGTAACAGATCCACACTGCTTCTTACATACTGAATACGGGCTTCCTCGCTCATACAGATTAATTTATCCAGTGTTCGAATATCTATATGCAACTGCTTGCAAAGCTGTTTTTTGCAAGACCTTCCGCGAGCATAGAAAGCGCTTGGTTTAACTTTTCTTCTAATGTTAGTTTTTTGTTAGTTACAGATAGTCCCGATGTTGCCGTCACATCTACTTGAGGCTTTTTAGGCACCGTAATAATTATTTTGGCCTTAAAATATTTCATAAGAAACTCTTTGCAATACGAAGTTAAATTCTTAAGTATATGAAATCTGTCACTTACCTGGACAGCTTTGGGATGTGCCTTAGTTATAGCATTATGGTATGTGATCGAGCCGTCTTTAGAAACGACTTTGAGGTTTGGATAGGTCTTTAACCATTCTATAACGTCTTCGCATTCCCTCGAAGGAATCAAATCAATCACACGGTGAGTTTCAATATCAACCATGATTGTTCCATAAGATTCCCTTTTCCTAATTGCAAAGTCATCAATACAAACCATAGAAACGGATTCTTTATCAATTATTAGTGCGTCTTTTTTTTAAAAGATTGCAGATGGTGCTCTTGCCCACTTTTGCAATACTAGTATTCAATATAGCAGATGCTGTTAGAGAGCTTACATTCAGGGATAAATTGATGATTGCCTCTTCGAGGCGTTTTGTCTTCTTCCCCTTAACGGGTAGGAAGTCATAAGTTTCTGCAAAAGTGGTGTGTTCACAATCCGGATTATAGCAGAGCATCTTTCTGTTGCTAAGAATTATGATCACTTTCTTATTCTGCATCGGTAAGTCTTGAAAACTTCTTTCATAATGGGAATGAGTTTTTGATGAAGGTTTTCCGCAAAAGGGACAGATAAGTTTTTCTCGTATTGACACAACTTTGATATAAATAGTATCCTCAATGATCTTATGACTGACATACTCTAAATTTCTATCTAATAACTTAACAAATTCATCCATAGAATGGCCTCGTTTCAGCGTTTCTGACCATTCTATTATACCATAATTTACCGCATTTTTCAACTAAGTATGGAAAGCGCCACTTTTACATTATCATTTACAATATCCAAGTGCAACTAATGTCTACGGATGGACTGATAAGGCAGTTTATTTCAGCACATATACTATCTATTTTACTCATAGATTAGATCACAACTATCTATTTTACAAATACAAGGTTGGGCTATACAATTTATTTAAGATTTGAAAGCGAAAAGGGAGTGAGAGTTTATGACGCAATGGTTACGTTTTACTTCGCAAATTGCTTTGCTTTGGCTAATCTATAAATTGGGAAATATTGTGGCTGAAACAACCAACTTCCCCATTCCGGGAAATGTTTTCGGAATGATTATCTTGTTTTTATTGATGCTGACAGGGATTATTCAACTCGAATGGATAGAAGAAGGAGCTGATTTATTGTTCAAACATCTTGCTTTTTTCTTTATTCCGATTGCCGTAGGGCTCATGCAGTGGATTGGATTATTTAAGTTAAGCGGGTTACAGCTTTTATTATCAATTATTCTCGGCACTGCAGTTTGCATCATGGTCATGGGCTCTGTGGCCACATTTTTTGTAAGGTTTCGTTCTCAGAAAGGAGGATGCTAAATGAACCTGACGCTTTTATTGATTACGATGGCCGTCACGGTAGGTGCCTATATTCTTAGCCGCTTATTAAATAAGCGTTATCCCAGCCCACTCATCAATGTGGTATTCCTAAGTACTGCCATCATCATTGTTGTCTTTTGGGTTTCCGGAGTTACCGTGAGCCAGTACCAGTCCGCCAAGAATATTTTGACTTATCTTCTGGGTCCGGCCACAGTTGCCTTAGCCGTTCCTCTCTACCGGAACAGAAAGATATTGTCACAAAACATCCTTCCTGTTGTTGTTGGAATCGTGTTAGGAACAACGGCCAATATCATCACGACCGTATTGGTAGCTGAATTTTTAGGATTAGATAGGCTGATTGTTGTATCCTTAGCCCCCAAATCCGTGACCGTCCCCATCGCTGTGAATATTTCCACCATACTTCACGGCGATCCGACCCTAACTTCGGTTTTAGTCATTGCTACCGGAATGATAGGGACATTTCTAACCCCCATTCTGTTAAACCTGCTCAAAGTGACCAATCCGCTAGCCCGTGGGATAGTTTATGGAACGACGGCCCATGGGCAAGGTACGGCATCTGCGCTGTCTGAGGGAACGCTACAAGGCTCCATGTCCGGGGTAGCCATGGGAATTGCCGCGATTTACAGTTCGGTTGCGTCTCCGTTTATAGTCTGTCATTTATTAAGCCGGTGAGGGAGGGTTTCAAAAAAGAGCGTATCGCACATCGAACTACTGCGTGAAGGCAATTTCAAATTTTTAAGTGAAGAGGAATTGCCTGCCAGCTATAAATCCGGAAGAATGTTTTTCTAATGAACATTTTGCACCCCCTAAAAAGCAAATGCACCCCCCTTATTTGGAAAGCGGAAGTACATCGTTAATTTGTATCAACAGTTGAGTTATTAGACAAATAAGAACTTAATCTTTGATACAATTACTTAACCTGAAAGTCCAGTATTACTGGGATTTTTCGCTTTTCATGCGGCTTTCAGGAGTTTTTTAAAGTGATTATAAAATAACGAAAGAGCTAAAATGCACCCCCCTTGGGATAAATTCTACCTTTCGTTAAAAAGTATAGGCATCGTTAAAAGGTTTAAGAAAACGTTAAAATGTAATAAGTAATGGATGAAATATATTTCATGGAATGAACAGCAATTGATATAAGTTTATAGGCTAGGCTGTAAAAGTCTTCTCTTCCAAAGAAAACCCAAAGTTGGAAAATACGGGAAGATAAAATATAATGTAAGTGAATGGGAATTTGTTATCTGCTTACCATTTTTTTATGGTAAGGATGGGTTTCTGGAAATTCATATATGAAAGAAAATAGCCGCAGAAAGAGGGGAGATGAATAGGTGACACGTATAATAAAGGTTCCAGCCAAAAATATTGGTGCTAACCGTTATGGCTATTATAAAAGGTTGTTAGAACGAACAGATTTATCAGATATTATAACCCATCTCACCAAGCCTACCCAGGATGATTTAAACGCAATTTTCAGAGATGTAACTAAAATTGATTCAGCTGTTATTCACAAAATAAATTGTGCGGCGGTAGATCGACTAGTTCAAATACTAAAAGACCAATGTATTTTAGGAAGTACTACTGCTACAGGTTTTATTGCTGGAAAGAGGCCTGCAGCTTGTTTTCAAGATGTTCCTTTGTTGTCTATACTGAAAATATAAGAATAGAATTAGAAGCCTTGTCAATTAGCAATTACGCTAAGTTACGATACAGCGGAGTAGGTATAAGCTTTGATCGATTTTACCTCTATTCCAACGGCGCGAGGCCGGTAATATATGAAGAAAAAGAAACTGCAAAGAAACTATTAGGTTTCAACGAAGATGAGTACTGGAGAATTGTCAATTTTCAACTAGAAAGAACAGATCCTTATGTAGAAGGGTTATTGGGGGGGCATCTGAGCCAATAATTTCACATGAACTAGAAACTAAGATAATAGATTGGACTCACGAAAGAGAATGGAGAATGCCAGATTATTTGAGCTTTAATTTACTAAATAATTTCACATTAAATAATCATATTACTTTAATTTTTCCAGATCGAGCAACTTACGAGTTTTTTATAGAAAGGCTGCAGACAGATGGCCGAGAAGAACAATATCTTATTGAAAACACAGAAGATGAAGTAGTGTATAAGCTGGAATATCTATCAGAAGTAAGGGTCGGTCGTTTAGATGAACTAGAAGATAATTTGGGAGATAACATCTATAACAATGACTTTTTAAAAAAACTTGAGCAAGCAAGGATATCTGATGAGAAATACATAGACATAGCTTTTGAAGACATTGTCCCTAACTCAACAAACTATTTAGAATCCAACTACCATATCGTGATATTGGATGAACTGTAGCCTCATTACCGCAGTAGAGGCGAGGGGACTCGGACTCTTTCATTAATGTGTTTATTACATCAATGAGTCTTCTATGTAGCCGATTTGGCATCTCCAGGCACGTTGGTGTTACTTCATTTGAAATATGTTTCCATGGATGCAGCAGGACGAGAGCCGATCGATCTCGGAAAACTCAATTTGGGGTATTCGGAGGCGATTTGAACAGGGTAGAGTTGCGGTTAATCATACTAAATTTCTGGCATATGACAGAGACGAAGACGGTAACTTAATCATCAATGAAAAATAATCCAAGATAGTAAGACGAATTTACAACGATTATTTGAACGGCAAGGGACCAAACAGAATAGCAAAAGAACTGGAGGAAGAAAGAGTTCCAAACTGGAACGGTAAAGCAAAGTGGTATGAAAGCAGTATTCAGAAAATGCTCTCTAACGAGAAATACAAAGGAGACGCTTTGCTCCAAAAGACCTACACGGTAGATTTTCTTTCAAAGAAAAGGGTTGTAAATAACGGTGAGGTTCCGAGATATTATGTTGAGGAGAGCCATCCGCCTATTATCGATAAAGAAATATGGGAAGCAGTTCAGCTTGAAAAAGAGAGAAGGCGGGCTTTTGCCGAGAAACACCAGATCCAAAAGATTGACTATGCATCTGGGGACCATCCTTTTGCCGGAAGGGTCATTTGTGGTAATTGCGGAAAGGCCTATGGCAGAAAGGTTTGGAATTCACCGGATGAAAACTTAAGAAGAGTGATCTGGCGGTGCAATAGTAAGTATCAGACTAAGGGACAAATCGGCTGTGATAGCAGACATATTAATGATAAACTTCTATATTCAGCATTTGTAAATACTTATAATGTCATCGTGGAAAACAAAGACTATTTCATGAAAAAGTGGACGGAGTAAAATAGTAGTGAAGATGTTTTGGAGAGAGTAACGGTCAAGCGTTTTATTAGCATATTTCAAGCAGCAGGTCCCATTGAAGCGTTTGATTCGGATTTATACTTCAAGCTCATTGAGAAAATGACAGTTCATGATGACACAAAACTGATATTGAGCCTGTTGGATGGCTCTGAAATCGAGTGTGAAATCTAATAGAAAAAAGACTAGTCAACGAAGGTGTGTTTACCTGGTTGACTAGTCTTTATTTTTTCATTTCATTAAACGAATAAGGTCGAAAAAATGAAGTAAGGGTATCCATTTTGTGGATACCCTTTGCCTCTGTACGCTGTATGTATACTTACATCTGACACTCAATCAAAGATTGAAGTTTAGATAAACATCTTAAATATTAGTCAAGTCATAGATGTTTTGGAAAAGCGCGATATCTTTTTACAAACCAAGAGTATATTCTAATGCTTACGATTAAATACTTTATTCATTTTTAAAAGCTGCTGTGGAAGCTGTCAAAATAGGATTGCTAAAAGCAAAGTAAGCGACACGCAAAGCTTCGGCAATTTCTTCATTACTTGTCCCAATCGCTTTTAGCTCTTCGGATACATTGGCAACACCGCCAGTTGAACCATAAGCTGCATCCAAGACTAAAGCTAAAAGTAATTTTGTTTTATAGTCCAGTGCACCTGGAACCATGGCTGACATCATTACCTTTTCGATTGCTTCTGCAAATACCGGATCATTTTTTTCCAAGCTTGCAAAGTACGGTGGCTTCAAAACTTGCATTTTACATACATCCTTTCTTATAAATTTATGATTTAACTACCATTTACTAGTTAACATTTACAGCACTCTCGTTAAAACTTGTATCTTTAAATATATTTTTTCTTAATAATGGATATAGGATCACTGAGACAATTACAGCTGTGATAAATAAGATCGGAATAACATTAGCCAGCAAGAAGGAAATCGCTGTAGCAGCTGTAATAGTTACTACTCCTGCCCAGTTAAACTGCGGCGCCTTCATTGTCGAAACATCTCTACCTTTTTGGACGATAAAGTAGTCAGCTAACATAATGGTCGCTTGGCTAGTAGTCAATATGCCCAAAAGCGACAGCCAGCTGGTGAGTACTCCAATCAAATTACCCCAAATCAAGAGAAGACCGATAGCATTAGCTATGACAATCATCCAAAAACGTCCTGGTTTCCAGCCAAAAGCATCACCAGCATTTGTTAGTGCCAAAGAAGCTAAATAGCAATTCAAAACCTGCACTTTGCCCTGAGCCAAGATCATCAGGATTAAACCTATTACGCCTCCCAGGATAACGAAGTCGCCTCCAACGTTAGTAAGTGCGGCTTGACCTGCAGCAACAATGTCCATACCTTGAGCCATATAATATTTTTGCAGAGTCGCATAACCGGCATACACAATGATAGAACCTGTCAGCAAGATAATGATATCCATCATAATATTACCAAGGAATGCAGCAATAGCAACATCTTTTGTGGATTTTGAGAATCTGCCGAAGTCAGCATCCGCTAATGCGAGGGCTCCAGCCGAGCCAATCAAAATATTAATAACTTGAATGAAATGACTCTTCGTATCTCCGCCTGGTAAAACCGGACCGTGTGTTAAAATTTGTCCCCAAGATATTCCTGATGTTGCGGCAGCTTGGAATACCATGTAGCACATTATTACTAGGAAGCCAACAAGCATAATAGATGATACCTTAGTGACCAATTTGATACCGAAAGCGGACAAAAGAATCCAGAGAACAGTTAGGATTGCATAAATTGCAATTGCGTTTGTAAGTGTTGCCGGCATTTTAAAGAAGAATAAAATCGTTTCGTAAATCAAAACGTTTTCCATAGCCAGCATACCAATAATCAATAAATTATAGCAAATAACAGAAATAACTGACCCTTTGACACCGAAACCATAGAAACGTGACATAACTGTGTTAGAAAGACCTTGTTTGTAAGCCATGTGTCCAATCAATGCACCTAAGGTTCCACCAAGGATACAAACAATAATAGCAGCGATAATTCCGACCCAGATCCCTGCAATGAAAGTACATGTCGCTCCAATGAGCAGCTGAGCTAATGTTGAGATAGCTCCCATGGTATTCCAAGATATTGAAAGCCATCCTTGTCTTTCTGAATCAGGCACTCTAGTAAGAGCATTATCTTCCATTACTTCTTTTAATTCTTTATGATCTAAATTTTCTCCACTCATCTATATTCTACACTCCCTTTACAGATTTTCTCAACTAAAAGTCCAGAGTTATAAGCGGTAGGCCGTCGTGAAAAAATAAAGAAGCGGTGGTGCGTTGACGAGGCAGTCTCTAATAGAAAAGTTGATTATATCAAAAATTACCCCATCACACGTGTTCCACCGCTCAAATATTTTTGCCTTTGCCGCTAGATCGAATCTTGCCAAGCAGCATAGCTGGAGTTTCCTTTAGCATGACGTTGATATCAGACTCACTAACCCCTTTTTTAATAAGAGTCAGTATTAACAATTTGATGCCGTCAACCAATTCGTTTCCCGGCTGGCCAGAGTCGGTGGTGAGCACTATCTGGCGCTATCGCCACAGTGGCCATGCTGGGCTATGCCGGTGTTCATGTGTACCTGGCCAGGAATGACAAACTGGATTATCAACTACGACTATCCCTTCGATTTGATAAATCATATTATCAAGGAGCGCGGTCCAGGGAATGTCCGCGCAGCGTGCCTACGATGATGACGACAACAGCGGCAACTATGCCAAAAAAGCTGAACCAAGCCATTGCATAATCCGCTTCGCATATTTTGTATGAGTATCTTAAGTTGCCGTCCGATCAGATTTTGCCGATCAGCGCCGCCGGGGCGTCTTTGCACATGACGTTAAGATCCGCCTCGCTGATGCCGTTTTTGAGAAGGGTTTCGATCAGCACCCTCAGAGCCGGCACTTCATCGTAACCCGGCAACCCGGCATCCGTGACCAGCAGAATGTGCTCGGGTCCGCGCTCTTTGATCAGGCGCTTGGTCAACTCGATGGTATAGTCATAGGCCACAATCCAGTTAGTCATGGCGCTCCAGGGGACAACGGAGTTGGAGCATATTTCCACATACGATCCCAAATCAATCAGTTCCAGAGCCTCTTCCACGGAGTTCAATGTCAGCTCCTGGGTAATGTGGTCATGTACAACTCCGACGTTCATACCCCTTTGCTTGACATATTTGGAAACGTCGTATTTCTCTTCGTTGGAGACGTGGCAGGTGGCCAGGCAACACCGCTCGCCCGTGCTGTTAGTGTTGTAGTCGTGCAGGATTTCCAGCACGCCAATCATCTCTGGGGTCAACGTACCGCTCATATCGGAGACCCGGTAGCCTTTGGTTTCGTCGCCAAAAACTTCCTGCAGATGTGCCGAGTCGTTAGCAGGCAGCCAGATTTCCTTGCAGCGCCCGATGCTCAGGGCCTTTTTCACGGCTTGAAGATTCATGCCGCCGATGGATTTATCCAAAACGATGCCGCCAAACACCTGAACGGGCGTAAACTCCTCACCGCGCTTGGCTTTGTCCGCCGCCAACGCATCCAAGCTTCGTTGTAAAACGCCGGCCATCATGTTGGTTGGAGTGTCTTGGTCTTTAAACACTACGGCCTTCATCTTCTGTTCGCTGCAACTGATGGCTGTGTCATAGTAGTTTGACCGGCCCTCAAGCCAAGCGGTGGGTGCGCCATGGGTGTGAAGCTCAATGCTGCCGGCCATAACGCGGTCGATTACTTCGGGTTTAATGTATTCGCCAGGAGTGAAATACAGGTACGGCCATGCCGGGTGGGCTCTTTTGATCAGTTCCTCTTCGGTAATCATGCGACCGAATTTCTTTTCTTTCCATTCCGCAATCTGCTTTGATTTGGACATAATGAACGCTCCCTTCTAAAATAGAGGTTTTTTTACGTCAATATCCCGGCCGGAAATATTAACACCAAACAAATTAGTTTTGAAACACAACTGTTTTGCAATTCAACTGTTTGATTAAATATATACCTTAATATTGATTTTTGTCAATGGTTTTAACTGCAAAAAGGTTGCGAAAATTATGTCACATATGCACAACAATTTATGGGGCATATCCGACTGTTTTTCCGCATCGGGAGTTTGACGTCTCTTGGAGCGTTAACCCCCTTTGAAGTCCGGCAGCGCTTCCTGATGCCGAGCGCGCAGCGGATTTTACCACCAAGTTATTGCCCATGCCTATCGCACTACAAAAAGCTGACGGTCGGTATTATACCGGCCGTCAGCTTTTTGTAGTGCGATCATTGGGATTCGTCTTTGCGATATGACATCATGTTTTTGGTCAAACGGGATAAATAGTGGATGCACTGCTCTTTTTCTTCAGGCGAGAACCCTTGGAAGGTAATCTGCTCCAGTTCATCATATACCACATCCAGTCGTTTTTGTATCTCCCTGCCCTTGTCGGTGACGAACACGTTGACCTCGCGGGAAGATAGCGGGTTCCGCTTGCGGCGCAGTGTGCCATCTTCCTCCAGTTTCGCCAAAAAATTGCTGATGGAGGACTTATCCAACGAGAACTCGTCACAGATCTCTCGTTGAATGCAGCCGTCGTTGACATACACATAATCCAAAATCCGTGGCTGCCCCTTCTCCAATCCGCATTCGCGAGCTCTGGTGAAGAGATATTTCCTCATCGAATAGTACAGTCTTGGTAAAAGACGCCAAATTGTGTCCATGTTCTTACATCCATTTCTAAATAGTGAAAGCCCACCGGCAACAACGCCTGTCCGCGATAAATCATCACGGGAGGCAAACCGGACAGATATCAAATTATTATGCCATATTCCCCGGCAAATTACCATTGGATATATAAAAAAAGTGGACACCAAAGTAGAAACAGATAGTAATGATAATGGCGGATTTATCATTACTATTTTAAACATAATATTATTTGCATCACATACGGCAACTACAAGGTTATTGTTATTAACCAAACCATAATTAGAAACCCATGCTGAAGCCTTTAATTTCTCAGTACGGGCACTACTTATGGGAAGGCCAACCAACGGTAAATGCTAGTGCCCTGAATCACAATATATCTAGAGTCAACTAAATTATCGTCGTTTTAATCAATTACAACAATTCACAAAGACCTTAATGCAACATCTTTTTCCCAAAAAAGTCCGGCATTTTTCTAGTCCCCTTACCAGGAGGTACAAAGGTGTTGGAGGTTTATTAAAGGTTGAGGTAAGAGAGGTATTGTGACAAAAGAAAATGCCAGTCGGGTGACCTCGACTGGCATTTTTCATAGCTTACTGACTCAAGCATAATTTTGAGTATTTATTGGAACATCACAATATCATACAGTGACAAATCTATAATCCTTCTAAATATATAATAGCGTAGTCGAAATTATCTAGAAGGAGGAGAAGATACGTAACAATTTGAGTTGATGAAAGATTAGTTATGGCTCATGTTAACAAGTTTCTATATTTATAGTTGTACTTTTTTATTAAGATAGGACTTTTACCTGAATACCGTTAAGTTTTTCGTAGAATTGCACCAAGGCCGAGTGGTCAGCATGTTTTAAACCGTTGTTTTTTAAAAACTGCATCATCTCCATAACGCTGGCGTTTAGCGGTAAAGCCGCCCCCAAGGCGTGCCCTGTATCTAAAACGTTATTCAAATCTTTAATATGCAGGTCAATGCGAAAGCCCGGGTCAAAGGAGCGCTTGAAGATCATGGGAGCTTTTGCATCTAAAACCGTGCTTCCGGCGAGCCCCCCTCGAATCGCCTGATAAACCCGTTCGGGGTTCACGCCTGCTTTCGTGGCCAACGCTAATGCTTCTGAAATAGCTGCAATGTTTACTGCAACAATCGTCTGATTAGCCAACTTAGTTACGTTTCCCGCTCCGATATCCCCACAAAGTACTGCAGATGAGCCCATGGCTTTAAAGATAGGAAGGCAGGTATCAAAGTTATCTTCTTTACCGCCAACCATAAAAGCGAGCGTCCCGTCAATGGCTTTAGGTTCACCGCCACTAACCGGCGCATCCAGCATGCGGACTCCTTTCTCGGAGAGTCTCGCTGCAATTTCACGGCTTGCTTCGGGCGCGATCGAACTTGTATCAATTAGAATGGTCCCTGGAAGGGCTCCTTCCAACACACCGTTAGTTCCGAGAACGACTTCCTTGACCTCCGGAGAATTAGGGAGCATTGTAATAACCACTTGGCATTGCTCGGCGACCTCTTTAGGGGACGATGCCGGTGACGCGCCCAATTCAACTAATTCCTGAACGGGAACTGTCGAACGATTATAAACAATAAGCGAATACCCCGCTTTTAGAAGGTTTTTACTCATGGGCTTACCCATAATTCCTAGTCCAATAAAACCAATTTTCATACCTTAACATCCTCCGTTTCTATACCTGCTTATAAAAGCGATGTTACGAGTCTAACCCATCCTAACTATGGCTTTTACCTTCTTACTTGCTTACCGAGCTGCTTTTTAGCCCGTAGCCAAGCTCTTTAAGCCAATTCAGCGAAGCCTCTGTATTCGGTGTGGGAACATACTCCATGGAAACATAACCGTGATATCCCAAAGCATCTATTGTCCGCAGTAGAAAAGGGAAATTGAGTTCGCCGGTACCCGGCTGATGCCGCCCTGGGTTATCAGCAATTTGGATATTTTGAATTTTATCCAGATGGGTTTTGAGGGTCCCGGCAATTTCTCCCTCTTCTCTTTGGGCATGATAAATATCATATTGAAGATAAACATTGGGGTGGTCTATCTCGGCCAAGAGGTCCAAAGCGTCTTGTGTTTTATTTAAAAGGAACCCGGGAATATCAAAATGATTGACCGGTTCAATGAGAAGCTTGATGCCTGCCTTCTCAAGTTGTTCTGCTGCGTAACGGAGGTTTTTTACTAGAACTGCATGCTGTTCTTGGCGAAGACCAGGGATCTTTTTGCCAACTAAACAATTGAGGCGAGGCGTATCAAATTCTTTTGCATAGGCAATGGCTTTTTCAATACCCTGACGAAACTCGCTTTGGCGTCTGGGATCCGCAGCAATACCTCTCTCTCCGCTTAATATTCTCTGCAACTCCGAATAAGCTTTAAGCGGGATATCCTTCCATTTATCGCTGACTATGCTGTCTTTTTCTCTTATTCTGTGGTAAGGGAATAGGGTTACAAGATAATTTCCTATCATTCCTGTCACAACACCGGGGTATTTTGCAAGAAGAATGTTCTCAGCCGTAGCACGAACATCGGAAAATCTATGTCCGTGTACCTTCATTTTCCCTTCCATAATTACAACAATATATGGGCTCGAGAGGTTCCAGCCCCACTCTTGTCCTTTAGTTTTAATAAAATCAGAATTATTGAATAACAGGTTAAGTATCGATTCATCCCTCAAGTACTGCTTTAACTCTATCTGCTCCTGCCGCTTCGTAATTTCTACCAACATAGCCGAACAAAGAAATTCAACGCTCTCGATTTCCTTAGACGATAAGTTATCATTATCTGCCAAAACCCACAAATAACCCTCTTTCCTTAGATTAGCAATAGGCCAACAATAGAAAAAGTATTACATTTACCGGATGTACTAAACCAAACTCGATACTGTGCAAAAGCAAAAAATCTATATATCTGATGTTAAGAATTTGAATGACCCATTTGATACCAAAGCATATAGGTATGAATTGTTCGCAGACTTATGTTGACAAGCTCATCAGAATAGCAAATGAGTTGCAAATACCAGCTTTTCGAATGGTATTTAACGAATATGACGCTCGCTGAGCCGGCATTTGTGGTCCTGGCAGCCTGCGCTCGGGCAGTCTCCCCTCGTAGCCTCGGGAAGCCGGCCCTCGCTTAGCGCGCTGCTTCGGGTCTTTGCTTAGGTCATTTACTCTGGGCGGCTGGATCAAGATGCTCACTCGTACCTCGTTGCGCTCCCTAGCAGCCTACTCCGTAAATAGCTTATCCTGTCCACATCCGCTTCCCAGCACTTGTTTTCTGTCTTGGTTTGTCGGTCCTCGTACCTCGGTGCCGGACAAAGCCTTCGCCAGAAAAAAGCGCTCGAAGGCGGAGTGCATGTTAAAGCTTATGTCCGCTATGTTAGCGGGCCGATGTAATTCTCACCGGATTTGCTTAACCCGCTAACAAAGCTAGGCCCGCGGTTATCCGGCCAAGGAGACGAGGCCCGCGGCCGCGAGTGGGAACCGCTCCACTTAAATCGTTGCGGTACCCGCTCGCTTTGATTGCTTATCCTGGGTTACCCGCCGGGTTCGTTCCTCGCTTCCTCGGGCCGCTACCAGCTAGGCTGCATTTATTGCACTAAGCAGAAAGTATAACTTTCGTTGTATACTGCAAGAAGGCTAATACGTACGAAGACAGTGTCTTCGTCTGGAGCATAGGCGTAACTAGGCAGCCGCCTGCGCAAGCTTCTTCGCTAAGCTAACCCGTGCGAAGACAGTGTCTTCGGTCGCCAGCCAAGTTTTCTATATCCGACCTTGCCCGCGCGCGGTAGATCGCCCCTCGGAATGGAAGTCTTAGCCCAGCGGCATGGTAGTTAAGCTTTGTTGACAAATTAATTTGGCTAACATATAATGTAAAAAATAGAATATTTAAATAGATATACTAATGGAGTACGCGATACACTTCGATAAAGTGTGTGGGGCTGGGCTAGCGCAAGAGCTGGCAGCAGGATAAAATACCTGTGGGACTATAATTCTAATATAATTATAATCCCACAGGTATTTTCGTTAAATTGGGGGTGGCATTCGTGAATTCGCTGGGTTTTAGCATCATACATAAAAATAAATTGTTTTGTATAGTATTTCTCTTACTATTCTCGTTGATGTCTGTGTATATGCCTCATAGCTTAGTTGAGAACTCAGAGCAACATATTTATGAAACTTCGTTTAATTTTATTATAAATAATAACAAACCAATCGCAAATCTGAGAAAATTACATGAGAAATTAAAGTCATTTGTTAGCAAACTATTCAGGATGACACAAATATTATCGAATAGGGGTGTTTTAGCAACTATTCTGTTGACTTTGTTCAATATGCGACTTGGGCGCTTTTCTAAAGAGTCTATTCATCATGCATTCCTTTTCCTCTGTTTCTACTTCTATGGGAGTAAATACAAGCACGATAGGAATCACTCTGATTTGTTACCAGTAATGGGTGTCTAAAGTTAGACATTTCATTGCGTAACTAAAGAAAAATCTTAGGGTGTTTTTTGTTGTACTTAAATATTAGTAGGAGTGGGGGAAATCATGGCTATTGACAAACAGAAGGCTGCGTTGAGTTCCGTTTTTGCAGCAATTTTCCTCACATCGATGAAAATTATAGTAGGCATCTTCACAGGAGCCTTGGTATTTTATCCGAGGCGCTGCATTCAGCGTTAGACTTAGGTGCCACAGTTATAACCTTTTTCGCTGTAAGGTTATCCGACAAACCAGCAGATGATGAGCATCACTACGGACATGGTAAGATCGAAAGCCTTTCTGCGTTGATCGAAACAGTTTTACTTTTTCTAACCTGTGGCAGGATCATTCAAGAGACAGTGCAAAAGCTTTTTTCGGCAAAGGTGTGGAATTGGTTAGGATTCAATGGGGCGTATTAACGATGATTATTTCAATCATTGTTGATGCTTCAAGAGTGAGAGTTTTAAAGCAAGCTGCTAAGGAACATGGAAGCCAGGCCTTGGAAGCAGATGCACTGCATTTCAGTAGTGGTATTTGGAGCTCATCGGTTGTTGTTGGGGGTTTAGTCTTTGTATGGATGGGTGATTACTTCAACATACCTGTTTTGAAGTACGCAGATCCCATAGCGGCTTTGGGCGTCGCGCTGCTTGTTATTAAGGTGAGCATCAAGCTTGGTAGGGAGACCATTGATGTTTTGTTGGATACGGCACCCAATGGTATGAAGGAAATGATTGAAATGGAAATTGGCAAAATGCCAGGTGTTCTTCAGATTAATGAAATCAGGATTAGACCCTCAGGGGCAGTTCGGTATATCACTATAAATGTCGGTATTGACCCAAATCAAAGCCAAAGAACGGTTCATACCTTGGTTCACGAAATCAGGGAAACGATTTCAATGAAAATACCGAGGTGTGATATTGTGGTCAGCACATATCCAATTGAGGTAGTTAGAAGTGCTGATACCAGCATGGAGAAGGGCATCATGATTTACAACGTAAAGACACTAAATAATGATTATTAGGAGGGTTGACTTTGAGCTCATTTTCAAGATCAAAAAATAGAGGACATTACCCGGATCCGAATCATGGCGGCGGGCATTATAAAAGGCCGCATGGCTCGGGAGGAATACTAGGTAAAATATTTGAGGCCTTGACAGGTTCGAGAAGGCATTCACAGTCTGGTTCAAATCGCCACGACAGGTATTCATCGAGTCATCATCGTCGTAAGAGTTCATGGTCTTAAACCTATTTAGACGGGACAAATTATATAAGCCGTCTGAGCAAATAGCTAACTATACAATCGAGAAAACGATAGGAGAAGGCCGATTTGGTATCTGCTATCAGGTTTCTCAGGATCAGAAATCGTATATTCTCAAGCAACTAAAAAGGGGAATGCTCAAGAAAGCCGGAGTAAAGGCTCGGTTTGAGGAGGAAATTCTAAGGAGCTTACATCATGAGAGCGTTCCTCGGTTTATTAAAAAGATTGAATGTGAGGACTTCTACGGCTATGTACTTGAATTTAAGGCAGGTAAAACGTTCGAGGACATAATTTATCTTGACAAACACGTGTTTGAAAGAGCAGAGATCTATAAAGTAGGACGCCAACTTGTCGAAATTTTAAAGTACTTGCATTCAAAGAGCATAGTCCATAGAGACATAAGGGTGCCAAATACATTGTATGATGGTCAAAAGGTTAACCTTGTTGATTTTGGGCTTGCTCGTTGGATTAATAACGAGAAATACAGGGCAGATATGGATTTCGCATTTTTGGGAGACTTCCTTCTGCACCTGTATTACTCTTCTTTTGAACTCACAGGCTTCAAGAAGCGCCCTTGGTATGACGAATTGCTGTTGCAGCCAAAGGAACTGTTACTTTTAAAAAGGCTAATGGGTGTCGATCAACGGTATACAAGTATTTTTGACGTTGAACAAGATTTTCACGAGACGTTTGAAGCTAATAAATAAAGAGGTGTAGTGAAACGGTGGATTATGAAGAAATTATAAGAGGGAGTGGGCTAGAGAAAAAAGCCTTGAAGGTAGTACGCAGAGGATGCTTATTTCTTGTCATTGCGTTTGTAGTTCTACTTGCCTGCCTAATAATACTGGCTTTCAATTACCATGCTCAGATATATGGCGGATTCATGAGCATAATTAATTTTATATTTGGAGATTCACCGAATAATGTGATCAGGGGTTATTTGAAACAGTTTGCCGATAGCTTTATTAAGAATATGTTTAATTAAAATTTACCAGTCACAAAGACTAGGAGGGTGTATGGAGATTATTCCTCAAGTAATGGACTTTGTAGTAAACATTGATAAACATTTGCTTTGGATAATGCAAAATTATGGTACCTGGGCGTATTTAATACTGTTTCTGATTATTTTTTGTGAAACAGGACTTGTTGTAACACCGTTCCTGCCTGGAGATTCATTGCTCTTTGTAATTGGAGCTTTAGGTGTGACAGGGACTGTTGATTTTAAGACGGTCGTCGTTTTCTTGATCATTGCAGCAGTTGGCGGAAACACCCTAAACTATTTCATCGGGAAAATGATAGGTCATAGGATTTTAGAAAGCACTAAATTTCCCTTCATTCATCGGATTATTAAGAAGGAGTATATAGAAAGGGCTTATTCGTTCTATGATAAGCATGGGCGAAAGGCAATATTATTATCAAGGTTTTTACCCATTGTAGGCGGGTCCAAAAAGCTCTGTGTAAATTGGTAGACCGTTTTCTCGAATGTCGTGATTACCCAAAGTTGTATAGAGTGGAACTTGAAATTTGGAAACAGTTTCGTAAAAAAGCCTATACTTATTAGGTTCTCCTCCGTAGACGAGATCGCCGTTGTCTACAACAAATGCAGGTTTAATAGCGTTAATGTTACCATTCCAGTCATAAGTGGAAATAGATGTATAGGGATCAAAGGACAACGATAAGGGTACGAAACCCTGTTGGACCTTGAAATTCTTGTAGCTATGTAAGATAAAGGCACTTGTAACCCCTTAACCAATTACAAGCAATATTAGGACCAACCATTTCTTTCGCATTTATTCACCTTCCATGGTTTACCATTTAGGTAATCATAACCGTTTTCTTCAACGATTACCCCTACGAGGAATCTCATTGATTTTCAATTTAAAAATTACACGTAAAAACCTCTAAAATTGTCTAAAATAAGTACAAATGTCGGCTTGCATATCTGGTTACTCTTATCAAATCACTTTCAAAGTACTTCGCACTATCCACTTTTGAGAATAATCTCCGAAATTCCGGAGCCATGGCTCTTAAAATCCAGAATGATGGTTCGTTTTAACCCGGAGTATTCATCCTGTCCACATCCGCTTCCCAAAATGCTTGACCCGGTGTTAACTCCAGATGATAGACTATGACACAAGGTTGATTTCTTGCAAATTATTGTCGGTAGAGTTTTTAGAATTAATGTTGAACAACAAATCTGAACAATTATAAAAGCATTTGAAAGAAGGGAGAAAATAGGGATAAAAAAATTAGGTTTTGGATGTATGAGGTTACCACTCCTGGACAAAAATGACCAGACTTCTTTTGATACAGAAACGCTAAACAAACTGGTATACCTTTTTGGAGAAAAAATTTACTTACTTTGATACGGCTTATGTCTATCATAGCTACATGAGTGAAGACGTCATGAGAGAAGCTCTTGTAAAAAGGCATAAACGAGATGATTTTCTCTTGCCACAAAGCTTCCGATGAGAGACATAAAAACTGTGGAGGATCAAGAAAAAGTATTTAATGAACAGCTGGAAAAATGCGGTGTCGAGTATTTCGATTATTATCTGCTCCATAATATTGGCGTTATTTCCTATAAGAAGGCGTGTGAACTTGACAGTTTTAGTTTTGGAATCAAAAAAAAGAAAGAAGGTAAGATCAAGAAGCTGGGTATGTCCTTCCATGATACACCGGAATTACTGGACGAGATTTTAACGGCCCACCCTGAATTGGATTTTGTTCAGCTACAGATCAATTATATCGACTGGGAAAACCCAAGCATTCAATCAAGAAGGTGCTATGAGGTAGCCAGAAAGCATCAGAAACCGATTATCGTCATGGAACCCTGTAAAGGAGGCACTCTTGCTTTAGTACCAGAAAAAGCAGAAAAGCTAATGAAAGAATACAATCCCGAGGCTTCTGTTCCATCCTGGGCAATACGTATGCTGCCAGTCAGGAAGGTGTCTTCACGGTGCTCAGCGGAATGAACACAATGGAGCAGGTGCTTGATAATACTTCCTATATGGCGGACTTCGAACCGCTGAACGAAGAAGAGTACAGGATTATCCATCAGGTCGTTGAAATTATCAATGAAAATACGGCAATTGCCTGTACAACCTGCCGATATTGCGAAAAGGGCTGTCCGAAACAGATTGCGATACCGGATTACTTCGCTTTGTATAACAGTGCCAAACGAGCAATGACGACCAATTTCTCAAGTCAGTTTGTCTATTATATAAACCTTACGGCCAATAATCATGGTAAGGCGGGTGATTGCATCGGCTGTAAGGAATGTGAAAAAGCCTGTCCTCAGCATTTGAGGATAACAGAGCATTTAAAAGATGTATCAGATATGTTTGATGTAACACCCCAGTTTCCTACGAGAAAGTAAAATTAAAAATCATAAATATGGGAGAAATACATAAATCATCAAGAAGGGGCCCTGACATTTCAGGGTCCCTTCCATTATTTAAGGTCTGAGCCTTTTAAACATCTCGCTGAGTCAACGTCTTACTTGAAACAATTACAATACTCTTTTAGCACCAACATATACAGACCTCAATAGGGACCAAGATTATAAATGGTAACACCTTTAGAACTGGACGAATTGATGAACTGACCGTTTCCGATGTAGATGCCGTCGTGGTCGACATTTCCGTTTTTAGTAAGACATACGTACATAACCTGAACAGTCAAAACCAGTCGCTTGAGATGTCCCACCCCATAAATAAGGGATACCGATATACTTTTTTGAGGTAGTCATAATAGCATTTACCTTCTCTTAACGGGGGTGGGTATTATTCGATTGTCTGCTTTTAGTAGCATAAAGAGAAGTAATAAACTCAATCTAGCTCTCCTTCTTCTTCATGAGAAATTCACAACTCATTCACAGGATAATCGAATTGATCCAATATACTTTGAGACATAAAGACAAGGGTTGCTTTTGAAAGTGAACTTTGGGAAAACCTTAAGGAGGTAAAACAATGAATAAGACAAAATGGATTGTAGGACTCTCAATTGTAAGCGTAATGGCGCTTTCGGCTACGGCCTTTGCACTAAATTCGGGCTCGGTTGCAGCAAAGTCCGTAGGACAGACCCTTGGTTTTGTACCGGCTGTAGCAACAACTCAGATTCAAGAAACGACTCCCAAACCTGTAACACTAACACTTTCTTCCACGAATAATAGCCCGGATTCTGTTACTACTCCGGAAGCAAACGGATATAGTGGCGGCTACGGTATGATGGGAGGCCAGGGTGTTAATGGATATGGCGGCGACTACGGTATGATGGGAGGCCAGGGTGTTAATGGATATGGCGGCGGTTACGGTATGATGGGAGGCCAGGGTGTTAATGGATATGGCGGCGGCTACGGTATGATGGGAGGCCAGGGTGTTAACGGATATGGCGGCGGCTACGGTATGATGGGAGGCCAGGGTGTTAATGGATATGGCGGCGGCTACGGCATGATGGGAGGCCAGGGTGTTAACGGATATGGCGGTGGTTATGGCATGATGAGCGGAGGCTATAACGCTAAAAGCTTAGGAGTTGATCTCACCAACGGTGAAGTTGCCTCATCTGATCAAGCGGTGGCAATTGCAAAAGCTTATACACAAAAAGTTAATCAGGACCTTGTTGTTTCCCAGCTTCATGAATTTTCAAATGTTTATGGGGTAGAGTTTAAAGAGGAAAAGACAGGGGCTAAAGCCTATGAAATTATGGTTTATAAGAATGGAGGACAGATTATTACTAACATGGGGCCGAATATTATGTGGAACACCAAATATGGATATATGAATTGGGGAAACAATGGAGACGTTACAGTAAGCGAAGAACAGGCTACGAATAACGCCCAAGAGTTTGTAACCAAGATGGGCCAAGGATACTCGATCGGAAAACCTGAACTAGCACCAGGGTACTATGAATTTATGGTTCAAAAAGACGGCAAGAATTATGCAGAGCTTGATGTAAATGGATATACGGGACAAGTCTGGCTTCAGAATTGGCAGGGACCGATTATTCAATCCATTGATGTTAAATAATTGTTATTACGCAATACCCCTTACCCCTTTTGCCTCAACCTAACAGGGGGATCAAATGTGTCGTAAACACATGCCATTATTATAGCTCAGGGGATCATCGCCATGCTGATAAAATAGAGGTTCAATCCCCAAATGCAAAAAGTACTGACATGACTGACTGTTCAACTTTTCTCCCCGAGTAATTAATGGAGGTTACTACCTAGAACGCAGAAGGTACAGCGTAGATCATCCGATGAGAAAAATGGCTACTCTTAGATTTAAGAGTAAGCCATTTTTCTATTTTTGTTGTCACTTGTTCGATTACGTTTGTTTGCATTCTCTTTATCCCTCTTCATAGGAAATTCACAAGTTTTTCATGAGAAGATCGTATCCTAGCGTTACACTAAGGACATGGAAGATCAGCTAGCAAAGAAGCAAGCTATAAAATGAAGAATTAAGGGGAGGAATATATAATGGGGAAATTCTATAAAAAAAATCACGGCGATCGTAGGAACCGCAACGTTAGCAATTGGGCTTATGGCTTTACCAGCTTTAGCAGGAACGACCCAGCAACAAGGAAATAGTTGGTTTGGCCAAATGCAAGCGTTTATGCAAAGTAGTTTTTCACCCCAACAACATCAAGCGCAATGAATTCAGATCCAGTTGTAAAGTCTCAAATTGGCCAAGATAATCTTGATAAAATGAACCAATTTATGAGTCAATTCGGAGGGAACATGATGACTGGCGGAGGGAACGCTCCCAGTTCGAGAGGTACTATGATGAATTGAAGTGGGATTGGGAACACAGGTAAAACATTTTGGGTTCGGTAACGGTAAAATAACTCGGAGAAACATCTAAAAAGGGGGAATCTAAAATGATGCTAGGTTTTATACTAATTGTCATTGTCGTTTATTATATGATTAATTCATCAAATTTGGGACAGTCGTGTTGTAGGAACAATCAAGCTCATGCGCATACTTCACTTAATATTTTGGATGAACGCTATGCACGTGGTGAGATTGATCGAGAAGAATATTTAGAACGCAAACAAGAACTCTCAGGGCAAAAACAGTCAATATCCCTCAAAAAGGGACAATAGAACTATTAGTATATTTGAATTGGGATCATGGGCAAGGAGTATGTCTGAATTAATTTGAAGGAGGAATTCATATGATGAGTGGTTGGGGTAACATGATGGGCGGATGGGGAAACGGTTATGGATACGGCGGATATGGAGGCGGTTATGGTTGGATGGGAATGATGGGGTTAATGATGCCAATTATCTTCGGGGTAGGGATTATTCTACTTGCTATCTATGTCTTTCGACGCAACAATTCGAGAGTTCAAACAGGAGAGTTTGGCAGACACAACAGTGGTTTAGACATCCTGCGTGAACGTTATGCGCGTGGCGAGATAGATTCCGCTGAATACCGAAGCCGAAAACAAGATTTAGAGGGTAAATAAGAAAGAATAGGACCTACATAATTGTGCACGAAATGTCGTATGAATGCATTCAACACCTGCTATTATATCGATATAGGAGGTGTCAGCTAAATGGATTTGCTTAAAAGCATGAATGAAACGTTAAGGTATATTGAAGAAAATCTTACCAATGATATTGATTTTAAAGAGGTTGCGCGGCTGGCTTTTTGCTCGGAATATCATTTCACAAGAATGTTTTCTTTCCTAGCAGGTGTGACGCTCTCTGAGTACATCCGCCGCAGACGCCTTACTCTTGCAGCATTCGAGCTTAAAGATAGTAACGTAAAAGTCATTGACATTGCAATGAAATACGGGTACAACTCATCAGATTCTTTTGCAAGGGCTTTTCAAAATTTGCATGGTGTAACACCGTCCGAAGCTAGAAATAATGGCCATTCACTTAAAGCCTACCCACCAATGACCTTCCAGTTATCCATTAAAGGAGGAATTGAAATGAACTATCGAATTGAAGAAAAAGAGGCATTTAATATTGTTGGCATTAAGAAAAGAGTTCCGATAATTTTCAACGGGGTTAATATGGAGATTGCCTCTATGTGGAAAAGTTTAGATGCTGAAATGATCAATAAGCTTAAAGAACTTTCTAATGTCGAGCCTAATGGGTTGCTTAGTGCATCTACAAACTTTTCTGAAGATAGGATGCAGGAAAAAGGGGAGCTTGATCACTATATTGGTGTAGCAACAACGAAGGAGTGTCCAGATAATTTAACACAGCTTAGTGTCCCTTCATCAACATGGGCAGTATTTGAAGCAATCGGACCATTTCCCGAGACGCTGCAAAATGTATGGGGACGCATTTATTCCGAATGGTTTCCATCCTCAAACTATGAACTAATACAAGGTCCAGAAATTCTCTGGAATGAGAATAAAGATGTAACCTCACCAACATTTAGAAGTAATATATGGATACCGATTTCGAAAAAGTAATATAGGGCGTGATATTATTAAGTATTCGAAGAGTTGTTTGACAGCTCTTTTTCATTGCGCGTAACGCATGGCGATTAGGAGTAATCTTAACAGATTAAGCAGAAGGCAACGTTCGGAATAGCTATCTTAAAGGACTATAAAGTCACCCTTACAGACATAAGACAGCGCTTTGCCATAGTTAAATTCTACCGATAAGAATACCCCTAAAGTGGACAAAGAATATCGAACTAACATATACGCAAACCCTCTTCTTCAGAAGTGTCAGGGGAAAATGAATATGTATCTCCTTTGTCTAAGATAATTAAGAAACCGTCCTTTTCGGACGGCTTGACTCTTAACAATCTTCTTCGCATTCCTTTGTTTTGCTGATCCAAATTGCAGCTCCTGTAGCAACGGCAAGGATGAATAACGAAGGAGGGCTGAATAAACTATTAGGCTTTTTAGTTCTCATTTTTATACCAAACATTCATAAAACCTCCTTACAAAATTATATTGACAATTTAGGTTTTCTAATTTATGACCAAGCAATACCAGTTAAAAAATGTAAGCCGGGTTTTACAAAATTATGAAAGGAGAGCCATCCAATGCGAAGAAAAGACCAGTGAGCGCATCAAGGCTGCATGAATCACGAGGCAGTGCAATGATTCAACAGTTTTGTCATTGCCAATGCTATAGGAAAGAAGGTATATTTATCTAGTAAAACAAAGGCCGTATGCATCAATTGTAATATTTGCGCGATTATGTGTGATTCAGATCAGCCAACACGATGTTACATAAGCGTTGAGGAAGGTGTGTACTGAAAATGGAAGACAGAGTACTTTTCACTTTAAATCATATTTTACAAAATAAGAAGAGAAAAATAACCCTGGAGAGCCGTTTGCGGGAAGACTTATTTGTGGATTCGATAGATATGTCGATGATTATTGCGGACCTAGAGGATGAATTCGAGATAACCATGACTGATGACGATTTTGCAAATGTGGTTACCGTCAATGATATTGTAGAAAAACTGAGAGCTAGAGGTTTATCCGATTACCGATTGGGTTGAATTCTCAATACATTAATCAGTGGACGAGTGGTAGGGTTCTATTGAGTTGCCTGGACAAATTTACCTTTCCAGAGGACAGTCATTGATGGTAAGATTAGATAGACACGATTTAATGCCAAGTCGTGTCTATTTTTTACTATCGCCAGCCAAGTTTTCTTTAAACGGAAAAATTTTTAGGAGAGACTGACAAGTACATGAAACGAATAAGTGAAGTTTTTAGTGATCATGAAGCAGCGGGGAGCCTCCATACTGCTATTATACAAGCAGTGGTCTTAACTAAAAGTACGAAAACCCTCGAGATGAAAATCAGCTCTGATCAATATATTGAAACAAGGGACATCGAATCCCTGAATCAGTTTATCAGAGAACGATTATCCTTAAACAATTCAATCATCACGGTCGTTTACACCGAGGGAACCCATAGAAAACCCTTAGAAGAGGAACTCCAAACGATGTTGTCATCGTTGACGGAAAAACATCCGATCTTAAGGGGAGCTCTCAGAACGTGTGACTATGAAATAGTTCAAAATCATTCGGTCAAATTTACCTTCAAAACGGCAGTTTCCTACTTATTGAAAGCGAGGGGTTTCGATAAAAAAATCCAAGAGGCTATTAGAAACTTCTACGACGCAACCTATCAGATCGATTTTGTCGATAATGTAAGCAGTGAAGACTTAGAAAGACAGCAAGAAGATACACAAGAAATGGAAAATATGCTTCTTCAAAGGGAAGTGGCACCAACACCAGCCTCTGAATTGCCTAGGGAGGCTAAGCCAATAAAGCCTGAGAACAACGGAGAAACCGACAGAAAAAAAGGCGATCCTTCCTTGATCTTAGGCAGAAATGCGACGATCAAGGACAAGATCATAAAAATTACGGACATAACACCGGATGAGGGTAAGATTGCTATACAGGGCGAACTATCCAATATCGAAGCCAGGGAATTAAGAAGCGGTAAAACCTTAATTTCCTTTGATTTATACGACGGCTCAAGTTCCATGACCTGTAAGGCGTTCATCAAGGCTGGTGAAGATGGTGAGATAGTATCCAGGCTTAAAAAAGCTAAGGGTGTCAAGCTTGCGGGAAATGCAGGCGTTAGCCAGTTTTCTGGAGAAATTGAGCTTATTGCCAATACCATCGTGGAAACAGCAGGCGTGAAAAAGGTTCAGCGGCTGGATAGGGCAGAGGAGAAACGGGTCGAGCTGCACCTGCATACCCAAATGAGCCAGATGGATGCCATGACTAGTGCTACTGATCTGATTAAACGAGCCATGAGCTGGGGTATGAAATCCATTGCCATTACAGATCATGGCGTGGTTCAGTCGTTTCCCGAGGCCCACAAGCTCTTAGGACGAGATAATCCGGACATGAAGGTTATCTATGGAGTCGAGGCCTATTTGGCACCGGATAAAAAGCCTTCCGTAACCAACACCAAGGGTCAGAGTATGGATACAACCTATTGTGTCTTGGACTTGGAAACAACAGGCTTCTCACCTGTCACCGAAAAAATCACGGAAATAGGAGTAATGAAACTCAAGGATGGAAAGGTCATCGATGAGTTCAGCTGCTTTGTTAATCCCCAAAAGCCGATCCCAGCAAGGGTCATAGAGGTTACCAACATCACCGATGATATGGTCAAGGATGCCGAAACCATTGATCAGGTCTTTCCTAAACTGCTGGAATTTATCGAGGGAAGCGTTTTGGTAGCCCATAATGCTGAATTTGATATCGGTTTCTTAAAGCACAATGCCAAAGTCCTACGCTATGACTTTGATTACACCTATTTGGATACTTTGTCCTTGGCAAAGGAGCTCTTTCCGGAATACAAAACGTATAAATTGGGAAGAATCGCGAAGAACCTGGGCTTTAAAGTAGAGGTAGCACACAGGGCCTTAGATGATGTGGATACCACGGTGAAAGTTTTTAAGGTGATGCTTGAAAAACTAAAGCAACGGGGAGCAGAAACCCTTGAGGACATCGATTACTATGGCTCTGATGAGGAGGCGAAGAAAGCTGAGTATAAGAAGCTTAAAACCTATCATGCCATCATCTTAGCCAAGGACTATGTCGGATTAAAGAATTTATATAAGCTGGTTTCCTATTCTCACTTGGATTACTTCTACAAAAAACCACGGATCTTAAAGAGCCTTTTTAAAAAATACTCGGAAGGATTAATCCTCGGCAGTGCCTGTAGTGAAGGCGAGCTTTACCAGGCCATTTTGCTTGGAAAATCTAATCAGGAAATTGAAGCCATTGCTGAGGCCTACGACTATTTAGAAATCCAGCCTCTCGGGAACAATGATTATTTAGTCAGAACCGAGCAGGTGCCCGACAAAGACTATTTAATGACAATAAACCGCAAAATTGTGGCTCTGGGTGAAAAATTAAACAAGCCCGTCGTCGCGACGGGTGATGTTCACTTTATGGATCCAGAAGATGAGATCTACAGGCGAATACTCGAAGCGGGTCAAGGCTTTAAGGATGCCGATCATCAGGCCCCCTTATATTTAAAAACCACCGAAGAGATGCTTGAGGAATTTTCCTATTTAGGAGCGGCAAAGGCTTATGAGGTGGTCGTCACCAACACCAATCGCATCGCCGATCTGTGCCAACCGATCAGTCCTATTTCAGCGGAGAAGTGCGCGCCTCATATTGAAGGCTGCGAGCAGACGATTAAGGATATTACCTATGAGAAGGCCCATGCCCTCTATGGAGACTCTTTGCCGGACATCCTTCAGCAAAGGCTCGATAAAGAACTGGATTCCATCATTAAAAACGGCTTCTCTGTCATGTACATCATCGCGCAAAAGCTAGTCTGGAAATCGAATGAGGATGGCTATCTGGTCGGCTCTCGAGGATCAGTCGGTTCTTCGGTGGTTGCCTATTTGACGGGTATCACGGAAGTCAATGCTCTGCAGGCCCATTACCGGTGTCCCAGTTGCCAGTATTCGGACTTCTCCGATTATGGTATTAAAATCGGCTTTGACTTGCCTGATAAGGATTGTCCGGTTTGCGGAGCAAAGCTGGCGAAAGATGGCATCGATATCCCCTTTGAGACCTTTTTAGGTTTCAATGGTGACAAAGAGCCCGATATTGACCTGAACTTCTCAGGAGAATATCAGGCCAAGGCCCATAAATATACAGAAGTTATCTTTGGCAAGGGTACAACCTTTAAGGCCGGAACCATCGGTACGATCGCCGAAAAAACTGCCTTCGGCTACGTGAAAAAGTATTATGAGGAAAAAAACCGCATAGTAAATAAGGCAGAAACTCTAAGAGTCTCCAAAGGCTGTACCGGTATCAAAAGAACCTCAGGGCAGCACCCGGGAGGAATCATCGTCGTGCCGAAGGGACGAGAGATCTTCGAATTTTGCCCCGTCCAGCATCCTGCCGATGACTCCAATTCGGAGATCATAACTACTCATTTTGATTATCACTCTATTGATTCCAACCTCTTAAAGCTGGATATACTGGGTCATGATGACCCGACCGTCATACGAATGCTTCAGGATATCACCGGCGTAGACCCTCAAGCGATACCCATGGATGATCAGGAGACGATGTCCATATTCTGCTCCACGGAAGCCTTACAGGTAACCCCAGAGCAGATCAATTCCAAGGTCGGAACCTTTGGAATTCCTGAGTTTGGTACGAAGTTCGTCAGAGGAATGCTTTTAGATACAAGGCCTAAAGCCTTCGCGGATTTAATCTGTATATCGGGGCTTTCCCATGGTACGGATGTGTGGCTGGGAAATGCCAAGGACTTGATTGATTCGGGAACCGTGACATTAAGTGAAGCGGTGTGTACCCGGGATGATATTATGACGTATTTGATTAGTAAGGGTCTGCCGCCCAATACGGCGTTTAAGATCATGGAGCTGGTTCGTAAAGGAAAGGCCTTATCGAACCCTGAAAAATGGGCCGAATATGAAGCGTTGATGAGGGAGCATAAGGTACCGGAATGGTATATCGATTCCTGCCGAAAAATAAAATACATGTTCCCTAAAGCCCACGCTGCAGCCTATGTTATGATGGCCTTCCGAATAGCCTGGTTTAAGGTGCACATACCCCAGGCTTATTACGCCGCTTACTTCACCATTCGAGCCAAGGCTTTTGACGCTGAATTTATGATTTTCGGCAAAGAAAAAGTTAAGGCCAAGATGAAGGAAATTGAGGCGCTGGGCAATCAAGCTACTCCTAAGGATAAGGATATGTACGATGATTTGGAATTGGTGTTGGAGATGTATGAAAGGGGCTTTAAATTCCTGCCCATTGATTTATACAAATCCCATGCCTCAAAATTCCTGCTCGAGGAGGAAGGCTTAAGACCGCCCATCAACAGCATATCCGGCATGGGAACCGTTGCAGCCGAGGGTCTCTATAACGCAGCCAAAGAAAAGCCCTTCAACTCCGTAGACGATGTCAAGAAACGGGCTAAGATCGGGAATGCCACCATTGATTCACTTCGGAAATTTGGCTGTTTTAAAGGAATTCCGGAAAGTGATCAGATGAGTCTTTTTGATGTCGTTTAATAACCTTTGGGGACTGGTTAATAATTGGAAATAAGTAATGAGGAGTGTTAGCATGGAAAGTAAGACTGCGAATTCCATAAAACTTAAAACCCAACCCGTTGCTGTATTTCGTACTGAAGTCAAACCTGAAGGGGCCTTACAGTTTAAGGAAGGGAAATGGGGCTGCGCGATTTCAATTAGGCTTTATTGAATATTTTTTGTCGACTGGTGGTGTAGGTGGTAAAGAAGGAGAATTTTATAAGAAAAGTCCTGAGCTAGCAGCAAAATTTGCTGATGGGTTACCTGATGTTGCTACAAAAACTTATATTGTTTTTAAACCCTTAACAGAATTGGCTGAGGATGAAACGCCGGAAATTATCATCTTTTTAGTCAATGCAGATCAAATATCCGCACTAGTGCAGTTCGCCAATTATGATAAGTCAACCCAAGACAATGTTAAAATAGAGTTTGGTGCTGGCTGTCATCAATCCGTACTTTATGCTCTAGAACAAGTAGATGTAGATAATTCAAAGTGCGTTGTAGGGTTAACTGACCCCTCGGCACGTAATTTCTTGACAAAGACATCCTTTCCTTCAGTATCCCTTATAAACGTTTTTTAGAATTGGAAGAACAAGTGGATGAGAGCTTTTTGACCAAAGAAACGTGGTTATCAATTACGTCACGGATTAACTAGCATCGCTTGTAATTAGTTCTATTTTTCGTCTAAAGTTGGATTCAAACATCTCATGAAGAACTCTTTCAGAGACTAGTAATTAAAATTTCGGGATATTATATGGGACGAATGGTCGGACCAATGAGGAGGGTTAACAATGCCGTTTATCAAACTTGAAGCTGGGAAAATGGACAAAGAGACAAAAGAAAAACTAATTAGTGGTTTAACTACAGTAGCGAGTGAAACTCTTGGTATCCCGAAAGAAGCGTTTACGGTATTACTCAAAGAAAACGAGATGGATAACTGGGGTGTTGGAGGTAAAGTGCTTACCAAAGTAATGGCAGAAAGAGCAAATAAACAATAGCGTTTAAAACAAGTTCAGAAGGCTTTCTGGTGCACCACTTGCTCCTGTGCAACCAATCATAAACCCACCGGTCCTTACGATTGTAAGTGGCCGGTGGGTTTATTAATACAAGTATTTTGGGAAAATAAACAGATTAAATGGGTAAAAGTTGATGAACCCTTTAAAGGATCGACTGAAGAAAGCTGATCACAACTGGCGAAGGCCCTGCGCATCACTGGATTGATTTTCTCCATATGAGCTTTAGCTGTGATTAACGCACAGTGAACGTCATCTCAGAAATTTGGCGGTCATCCGGAATAAAGTTATAGCCACCGATCGTTGCTTCAATTCCAAGCCGATACGTGTGACCTGTAGCCAGTTTTGAACTGGGAATGGTTAAACTACTCCTGCCTATCTCAGAATCTGAGAAGCCATCACCGGTCTGATTGATGGTTAAATCTTTAAGCAGGTAACGATAGGATACAAGCAACATTTTGTAGCGGTCTTTCCAATCAGAGCTATCCCAGGTTATGGTCAGATCTTGCTTGGGCACCGTTGCTTCGTTGGCAGGTGAAGTAATGGTCGGCGGCTTTAACGTATGAATCATAATCAGAACTCCGGACGAAGGGTAAAAACCTGCTTGGATATACCACTCTTTGTAGCCAGGCGCCAAACGATCGGTTCCAGTCGTTCCTGCCACCGAAATGCGACAATCGTTTCCTTCAGTAAAAATTGACCCTGGCAAAGTGTAAGTGTTGACGTCGCCAACATAAGCCCAAAAGACCACCCCGCGTTTGGAATCACTCACTCTGACAAGATAATTCGGAGTTGAAAGTCCAGACCATTTCAGGGTTAAATCTTTCTTAGGATATACGCAGTCGTCCCAGAGTTTATCCAAGGAACCCCCATTTTCATAGGGCCCTTTTAGACTGGGGTCGGGATTGGACGCCCCTAAAATTTGCGGTTCGGTCACTATTGGACTGTTAGCAGGGGGCGTTAGAGGATTAAGCGCAGCCGACGCAGGCGAAGCATTAGGTATATGCATCGCTGGATGGTTTGGATCAAAAGTATCGGCTATCGACTCCATCGTTTTATCCGACACGACACCCGTTCCCCCTAAGACCATCGTTTCTCTAATTTGCCCGATCTTTGATTTCAAGAAGTTTTGAGCGACCGTCGGTAGCTCTTTGCTCACCAGGACAATCGGACTATTGGTTCGGGCCGCCAACACGGAACCTGCTAAAGCATCAGGAAAGTTCTCTCCTGTGGCCACAAACACGGTGTTCAGATCGGCGTTCATGCCCTCGGCAATGGCAATAGCCGAATCATATTTGTCCATACCTGAGAAACGCTTCATACCGGGTAGTTGGTTGGCAACCTCCGCACTAATAACGGCCGTTCCACCAACAACCGTCGCCTCCGACACTTGCAACTCTTGGATAGCGTCCTGAGTGTAACTGGGCAGACTGTACGTTTTAGTCAAGAGAATGGGAATCTGCTGATAAGCCGCTAACGAGGACACCGCTAAAGCGTCTGGGAAATTTCCGCCATAGGCTATCACGGCTTTGCCGGGAGCAGCTAGATTTTGTTCTTTAAGATAGTGGGCAATTTTTGCCGCTGTTTCATATTGATCATATCCGCCAATCCTGATTACATTTTGATACTCTGCTTTTAACGTCTGTTCGATTTGCGTTGAGACAACCGCCTTGCCTCCCAGGATGAAGACCGTCTTAGGATTTAAGCGTTGAAGTTCCTTGGCCGTTGCTGCTGTTAATTGGTTGGAGTCTGTCAGAAGAATCGGGGCCTTCACCGCTGAGGCTAATACCGTTCCCGGCAGTGCATCGGCATAGGATTTCTCATTGACTAAAATTGCTGCTTCTGTGCCATACGCCCAGCCAGTCTGGGCAATCTCCACAGCGGTATCCGGCGCAGCCTGACCGGCTTTACGGAAGTACTCCGGAGTTGGCAGGGTTGATATAGCCTCTGGCATGGAAACGTGTTCGGTGAGGCCCAGTCCTAATTGTCCAGAGTCATTATAGCCCCAGGACATGGTGCTGAATGCGGCACAGAGCGCATGATATCCACCGGCAGATATACTTTGGTCCACTGAAGGTATGAGGGGAATGTTTTCGATCGGTTTAGGCGTCGACTCAAATTTTGCAGTGCTGCCATCACCCAATTGATTAAAATCATTGCGTCCCCAGGCCACTGTAACGCCTTGATTCGTCGCGGCCATACTGAACTGGTTTCCAGCGGAAATAGACGTAATACCGGATAATCCCTGGACTAAAGCAGGTGCAGTACAGTTTTCGTCAGCACTTCCTGTACCCAAGATACTTTGAGTATTGTCGCCCCAGGCCCATACCCCTCCGTCACTCTTGAGCGCTAAACAGTGAGTCCATCCGGCAGAAATAGAGGTAATATCAGATAGACCTTGAACGAGAACTGGTGTTGACTCGTTCTTGGTGGTGCCATCACCCAGTTGACCGTCCTGATTATTACCCCAGGCCCAAACCTTGCCGTCGGCTGTGATTGCCAGGCTGGTGTCTCCTCCAGCAGCTATTTTGGTCACCTGTCTTAAACCTTTAACTTGTACTGGGGTAGAGCGATCCTGCTGAGAGCCATCCCCTAATTGTCCGGAGTTGTTATCTCCCCAGGCCCACACGGTACCATCGCTTTGGACAGCTAAACTATGCCTCGTTCCTGCTGCCACACCGACGATGTCGCTGAGCCCATTCACGGTAACCGCCGTATTGCGGTTCGTAGACGACCCATCCCCAAGTTGACCGTGGTCATTATTACCCCAGGTTTCTACACTTTTGTCCTGTAATAACGCCAGACTGTGAGTCCCTCCTGCAGCCACCGAAGAGACCTGGGTTTTCAACCCCTGAACACGGACCGGGGTCGATCTCTGAATATTGGTTCCGTCCCCTAATTGTCCGTAGGTATTGCTTCCCCAAGCCATGACGTATTCTCCAGCAGACAAGCTATGCGAGTCCCCGGCGCTAACGCCCCCTTGAAACGTCTTGAAAGGAAGTGACACCGTAAAATCGTAGGAATAGTCCTGCAAGGTTAAGCCCTCGAGATCCACAATGTTGGTAAGGCGCAACGTATAATGTTGACTCAGGGACAAGGGAGCCACGGTCTCGATCAGCATCCTTCCTAAGTCAGAGCCTTCTTGGGTTAAATTTAGGGCGACTTCTTGGCCCTGATCATCTTTAAGGGTGACGTTCCCCTGAGTGCTAAATGACGATTGGAGCATCGGTTTTGTAAAACGAAGCGTGATCGCATACGGCTCGCTGTAGAGTGTCCTTACCAAGGATACATTACCCACCGTCGGTCCCATGGGAGTTTTATCCGCGAAATTTTGACTAGGCACGTAATGATTGACCTTAGTGCCATCGCCTAGTTCACCATTCATGTTATTTCCCCAAGTCCAGACTGTGCCGTCCGTTTTGAGAGCGAGATCGTACCAACCCAAACAGGCAACGACACTAAACGTTCCACTGAGACCCCGCACTTGGACAGGTTGAGGAGTGACTGTATTCATCGACCCATACCCCGGCAGCGCATTACCCCAAGTCCAGACTGTCTGATCCTGGAGTACCGCCATAAAATTGTTTTGTCCGGCGGCGGCTGACACAACGTGGCTAAGCCCTGGAACTTGAACTAGAGTGTTTTGAATATCATTATTTACTGCACCATTGACACTGAGGCCCAATTGCCAGAGTGAACCATCCTGCTTGATCACCGTTAAAGAATATCCCCCAGGAATAAGGGTTTTGATATTGGTTAGCCCCGTATTTATAGGCAACTGTTGGTCTTGTCGTAAGCCGTCTCCCAGTTGACCTTGATCATTTAAGCCCCAAGCCCAAACCGTGCCATCGGCTTTGATCGCATAACTGGAATGGTAATTAGCGGCAAGGCTGACAACACCACTCAGCTCAGAAATTTGAACCGGAGTTTTTCTGTCGTTGGTCGTCCCATCGCCTAAGGCTCCGTTCTGATTCGACCCCCAAGCCCACACGGTCCCGTCGTTTTTGAGCGCCAAACAATAACTATACCCTGTCGCGATAGCAGAAATTCCGCTGAGACTAGGAACCTGCGCTGGCAGATTCCTTTTACTCGTCATGCCATCCCCGAGTTCACCCGATTGATTCGATCCCCAGCTCCAGACAGTCCCATCCTTTTTAAGGGCAAGGGCGACATCACCGCCAGCACTAATCGCCACAACCTCGGTCAAATTTTTGGTTTGAACAGGAACTAACGCCGAGTTGGAGTCGGGGTCATTATTTCCTAAAGGACCTGTTCCCCAACCCCAAACAGTACCGTCGCTTTTCATAGCTAAGGCATAAGCTTCGTTAGCGCTAATGGCGGTAATCTGGGCACCTGAAGCTGAGGCCGTTTTGGGAAGAACCAAGATGCTGGGTATACAAAGAGAGCAGATCAGGGCAACGATGGTTAAGACTGCTGTGAAACGGGCTTGATTTCTTCCATATCTAGAATTCGTGTCTTGACGATTATGGTTCAATTTTCCTTCCTCCTACAATCCATGTGGCACCCAAACATAAATAAAGGATGTACAATTTACATTTTAAGGGCTACCAAAGGTTTAATATACAAGAAGATTAAGGAAACAAGGCTTTTTAAGAACAGAGTGCTTCGCGTAAACGCAAAGCACCCTGTTCTTACTTCCTCCTCGTTATGAATCATTATTGCAAATCATACGAGTTAATTCGTTTTTTTGTTTACTTTCCCTTGTGGTTTTTAATGGAAATAGTTGTTAGGCTGAAATTCACGTCAAGCCGCTTTATGAAGTACATTTCTATGAGGTTGGCGCAGTTGACTCTATTATAGATATTGTTTGGAGCGGCTGTGTGCCTAGATCATTTGAAATTTAAAAAGTATTCCCGTGCAAAAAGGAGGTTTGATGTTAATGAGTATTTTTACAGAGCTAATAATCAGAGGTGTCCTAGTTATACTCTAATAACTATTCCTTTAATTTTAGGAACAACTTTAGTAACGAGTGTCGCATTAGTAATTAACATTTGGTATTGTCTTTAGAAGAATGGAATAATATTTTAGTAAGTAGTCCGTTTTGGCCGGTACTGATGTGTTAATATTGATAGTAATGTTAAGGTACAAATAACAGAAGATAACAAGGTAGTTGGAGGTGTATAGGAATGAATTTTGGTGAGATTTTTAAGGATATTTCTGCGGGACTTTTGGTTACAGATGCAGATTTCAATGTGATCTGGGCCAATAAATTCGAGGAAGAGTTCTATGGGAAACCGGTTGTGGGTTTGTGGGCTTTAGACTGTCACAAGGAACAAAATCGCCAAAAGATTGCGGACTTTATAGCACGGTTTAAAACCGGGGAATTAAAATCCTTTACCAAAATAGCCTTTGGGATGGTTATTACCTATAGTAGCTATTTCGAGGATGGGGAGTTTGCCGGAATGATTCGAACAAGAATTAATTTGCCCGAAGGGGCTGATGCAAAGGAGACAGCCCATTATCCAACGTAAAAACTAGAAATAGTATTCTATTACAATATTACGGAAAATCACATTAATTTTCACATTGAAAATCGCACCCATATTAGCATTAACAATAAATTTATTAGTCGAGTAAAAATCAATGTGATTCTGCCTGTGATTCCCGGCGGAAATACAAGGGGTTGAGCCCTGAAACCTTAGAAAATAACGCAATAGGGACTAATGTGAATTTGTCACGATTAGCCCCTATTTTCTTTGTTATCGCTGCCTTTGTTTCGCGGGATACTCAAGGTTTTCTTCATTAGAAGAGGCGATCTATTGGGCCATTAAAGATCCTTGGTATTACCAGGAACTGATGGCTCGATTTTCAGTTCGAGAACATCGATTTCTTGGATAAACCTTTGGTCAGATTGGAGAAGGAATTTCCGCTTGACTTATACACCTCGACAGGTTATAACTGCAGAACTCGTTCAGGTCAACTTGGAACTAGTGCAAGGAAACCCTGAAGAAACAGTGGCGAGCCAGTCCAAATGGTTGGACTATAGTTTGCAAGAGACGAATCGCATGACTAAATTGGTGGACGATCTCCTTTTTCTAGCTCGGGCGGACTCCCAACAACAAACGTTAGAGAAGAAATACTTCCCCCTTGATGCAGCACTCCGTGCGGTCATCGAATCCTACAAACTCCTGGCAGAGTCCCACGGAATTCTCCTGGAATCTACTATGGACTCTGAAGTCACTTATTGGGGGGATGAATTCAGGATTAAACAACTCGTGATTATCCTCTTAGATAATGCGATTAAATACACGTCCTCTGGGGGGGAGCTACCCTTTCCCTAAAAGACTGGGATACTTTTATAGAAATTTCAGTATCCGATCATGGAGAGGGTATCGAACCAGAACATTTGTCTAAGATTTTTGAACGGTTTTACCGTGTTGGTAAAGCCCGTTCTAACCAGAAAGAGGGTACGGGGTTAGGCTTAGCGATCGCGGACTGGATTATTCAAAGCCACGACGGTCAAGTTAAGGTCTCTAGCTCCCCAGGGGAAGGAACAATGTTTGTCATTCGTTTGCCTCATCAAGGTCGTTAAGCTACCAGATTTCATTGTACCATAATTTGGATATACATAGAATCCTGTTATTGTTATAGCCGAGAACGAACCATTCGACTGTTTGAGATGTTACCAGGGGTCATCAAGAGCATGGAAAATGGATAGAGTTCTTAAACGAATAAAAGAGAAGGGGAATGCAATCTTGTACACTAAAAAGTATTGAGATTTACAGTTCGAATTTGTAAAACTGTATTGACTTGGAGACAACTCTAAGTGATAAACTATAGGTGAAGAATTGGATAAGCGGGAGGAGAATTTATGTTTCAGAAGAAATTGGGTTTTGGATGTATGAGACTACCCCTTACAAATCCGGAGGATCAGACGAGCGTTGATTTGTCCCAGGTATGCCGGATGGTCGATACCTTTTTAGAGAGAGGATTCACGTATTTTGATACAGCCTATATGTATCATAATTATGTCAGTGAAGTGATGGTCAAGGAAGCCTTGGTGAAACGTCATCCCAGAGAAAGCTATACGATCGCAACCAAGTTGCCGACCATGATGTTAAAAACCAAAGAGGATATGGAGCGCATTTTCAAGGAACAGTTAGAAAAATGTGGCGTGGAGTATTTTGATTATTATATGCTGCATTGTTTGAATGCAGCGAACTATGCCATTGCCCAAAAACTTGATAGCTTTGCCTTCATTCAGGAGAAGAAGGCAAAGGGCAAAATCCACAAGATCGGTTTTTCCTACCATGATAATGCAGAGCTTTTAGAAGAAATTCTTACCGCTCATCCCGAGGTGGAATTTGTACAGCTCCAGCTGAATTATCTGGATTGGGATAATGCCAACATTCAATCCCGTTTGTGTTATGAGGTGTGTGTCAAGCATGGTAAGTCGGTGATCGCGATGGAACCCATCAAAGGGGGTACGCTTGCGGCAGTCCCTGCGGAGGCTGAAAAGATGTTTAAGGACTATGCCCCTGATTTGTCCGCAGCTTCCTGGGCAATCCGGTTTGCAGCAAGTCAGCCCAATGTCACGATGGTACTTTCTGGTATGTCAAACGATGAGCAGTTAATGGATAACATAAGTTATATGCAGGATTTTAACCCGCTGAATCAGGAAGAGTTGACGATCATAAACAAAGCGGTGGATATCATTAATTCCAGCATTGCCGTGCCTTGTACGGGATGTCAGTATTGTGTCGAAGGCTGTCCTCAAAATATTCCAATTCCAAAATATTTTGCTTTATATAACTCCTATGTACAGTTTGGAAGGGCATCCAACTCAACCTTTTATTATGCGAATTATGTAGAACAAAACGGTCGCGCATCGGATTGTATCGCTTGCCGCCAGTGCGAGAGTCACTGTCCACAGCATCTGGACATCGTAGACAGCTTAAAAGAGGTTGCCCAAACCTTTGATCAATAAAAAGTGCCCTTCATGGCACTCGGGTGAAGGAAGTAATAGAGGATCGGCTTAATAAGAGGAAATTTTAAATGAATGCTCAAGAAACCAACCGGATGGGATAAACCCATACGAAAAGGATTTGTGGCAAAGATATAAATATCCACGTGGAAGGGAGCGGGTAAGCTCATTGAGCCATCACTTCCGGGTCGGATGATAAATGTTGATGATAGCATTAAAAGACTTATTATGAGTACTAAGATTCTTTTACTCTTTTTCAATGTTTCACTCCTCATAATATATTCGATCTTTTTTACAAGACTTATGTTTTATTCGTTTATCTATACACCATTGAAGTGTGGGGATTTTTGTCCTTAATCACTTTTTCGCCAAGTTTCGCCGTATATGTTGACTTAATTGTGGATTGCAGGCAGAATTAGGGTGGCTGGTGTTCCTGTCCCTGAGCGTGAAGAAGCCATCATTACCAACTTTATTCAGTAATGAACGCTGTTTTCTCTTCCCAACGACCTACACTATCCCAAAACAATTCACTAGTGGCATGCTAGCGACAATTCTAGGAGAGCCTCTCGCCTTTTCACAAGGCGAAGGGCTCTTTTGGCATTTTCGATGTATCCAATGAACAAAGTATGTTTTCCAGAAGTTTACTAATGAAATGGTCATCAAAATTAACATTATAGTCTTAGGATTAGGAATGGGCTTAGTGATGCCAACGCTGACAATTGCAGTCCAGAGTGTCTTTCCTCCCTCTGAGAGAGGGGTTGTTACCGCTGCAACTCAATTCTTTCGTAGTATTGGAAGCACCCTTGGAATGACGATTCTCGGAGTGGTTATGAATCAATACTCTGCAAGTTCTTTAAGAGGAAACTATCTACCAGCGGTTCAAGCGATTCCTGGTATCCAAGCAAGCCCTTTGGCGGGTATGCTTGCGAAGGCTGAAACTGATCCACAAGGGTTATTTAATATGCTGCTTAGTCCTGATGCTCTAAAAAGCATTCCTCAACCCCTACAACAAATCATGATGCCTCCGTTGAAAAAAATTCAAAAACAAGGGTCAAACTGGAACCTGACTTGAATCGTGCTTAAATAGGCGTACTCTGGATTTAGTTAAATAAGCACAAAAGGTCATTGCATCGAAGGCAATGACCTTTTGTGCTGCGCACGACACCATATCATAGGCGGCACGCCGATGAGAACCATGCACTTATAGTACTAAAACTAAAAAGTGCCCAAAAGAATCGAGGCTTGCCTCGGTTTTTCTATTCTTTAAAACCTGTGCTACAAACGAGTTTTACGGAATTTTAACCCATTATGTAACTAAACCTTTAAAGGAAGGTAGAATACGAGCACAAGGTCTAAGAAAAAAAGCAAAAATTAAAAATCTAAATAGTAGTTATTGTAGTCTTTTATACAATTTCTTGGTATTAAATATGTTAATATCACAATTGTGAAAGATATTTTATTCCTAAAGCAGATGAATTATTCTTTTAAGCTGCTTTTATATGAATGGAGTGATAAATCGAAAACAGTCTCTTTTCTCTTAATTTATTATTGCCTTGGAAACAGGATTTACGGGGAGGAAATCCCTTGTCCCCAAATTTTTAATTTCGGGAGGTTAAATACGTGGCTGTACAAGAAATTGATAACAAGCCCATTACTAACCAACAGGTTAAAGAGACAATTAAGTTAAGTTTAATACTAAAATGGTCCTCAACCCTAATTATTCCGATCCTATTATATTTTCTTACACCTTCTTTAAGTTATAGTATTCGAATTTTCCTGGCAACTACCTTATGGGCTATTCTAACGTGGGCCTTTGAACTTGTTCCTCCGGTGATAGTGGCCATTGTCCTTCCAGTCCTTTATATCTTATCGGGAATTACGCTTCCCGCTGCAGCCTTTTCTGGTTTTGCATCAACCACAATTTGGGTTACTCTTGGTGGCTTGATTATGGCAACAGCGGTGATCCAAACCGGATTAGCCAAGCGAATAGCGTATCGCTCACTGGCCTTAACCGGAACGAATCTAATTGGAATTATCATTGGTCTTGTCATTGCTGGTTTTATCTTAACTCCGTTGATTCCTGTCATTAACGCCAAAGTTGCTCTTCTTGCTGCTGCAGTTGTCGGCATACTTCAAGCCTTAGAGATTAAACCCGGCTCTAAAGCCGGAACAGCTATATCTATGGCAAGTTTTTTGGCGGTATCCGCTCCTACGATTGGTCTCCTAACGGGTGGTGGAGATATTACCTTGGCGGGAAGTCTGATCTCGAAAGGAATAGGAGTAACCATTTCTTGGGGACAATGGGCAAGTAATATGTTGATTCCTGCACTAATATGGTCAATTATTTCGGTATTTACCGTCTTGATCATTCGTCCTGAAAAACTAACCGTCGATAAAAATCTTTTAGTTGCTCGCTATCGTGAGTTAGGTCCTATGTCGAAAAAAGAAAAACTTTTGGTAGTTTACCTTCTCGTTGTCCTGGTTTTATTAGCAACTGATAAGTTCCATAAAATTGATTCGGCCTGGATTTTAACCATTGCTTCCGCGCTCCTCTTTTTCCCAGGGCTCAATATCCTTAAAAAGGAGGATATCAGCAAAGTTAACTTTGTCCTGCTTTTCTTCATTGCAGGCACCATGATCATTGGAACTGTGGCCAGCAGTACCGGAACGACAGGGCTCATCATTAAATCAATTACACCTCTCTTCGCAGGGAAGTCCTCCGTATTCGTTATTGTCGCAACTTATATCTTTGCAATTGTTGCTCATATGATGACAACGACGATAGCAGCTGTAAGCGCTTTCGTGCCTCCTATCGTAGAACTCTATAAACACCTTGGTCTTAACCCCTTAGTCGGTGGCTATACAATGGTTTTGGGTATCAATCCATTTTTATTCCCTTATCAGCTCGCACCTTTTATGATTATTTACGCCTATGGTTATATCAATTTTAAAGATGCCTTTAAAATCAATCTCTTTCGCTATTTAGTAGGAATAGTTTTCATGGTGGTTATTGTAATTCCCTTTTGGAAGCTTATCGGTTTATTATAATAGAGTTTTTCAAAAACCCTATAAAGCTACTAAAAGGGATAACAATATAACTATTTGAGATCATTTACACAATTAGGCGGGACCTGTTGGTAATATTCTGAAAAGAACAGGAATCCAAAGCATCTGATAACATTGTTAGTTGGGAGATTTTAACTCGTTAAATTAATTGAAGGAGTGTTGTTTTATGGGTCAACCTTTTATTCATCCTACCGGTGTTACAGTTTATAATCCAGAGAAATGTTTTAACGGTTATACTGTTTTGAATGCACCAGGTTTAGGCTGCGTCATTATTGACATGAATGGAAATGTTGTTCGTACGTTTAAAGACCTAATGGGTTTCCCGAATAAATTGCTTCCTGGTGGTTATGTCATGGGGAGTCGTGGCAGAAGAAACGGCAAATTCGGCTATCAAGACCAAATCGACCTAATTCAAGTCGATTGGGAAGGTAAAGTGGTTTGGGAATTTAATAAAAAAGAACATATTGAAGATGAAGGCGAAGAGCCGCGTTGGATGGCTCGTCAGCACCATGACTATCAAAGAGAAGGCAACACTGTAGGTTACTATGTACCTGGAATGGAGTGTAAGACCGATGGTGGTAACACTTTAATCCTTTGCCATGAGAACTGTTATAGCAAACGAATCTCCGACAAACAACTTTTAGATGATGTTATCATCGAAGTGGACTGGGAAGGAAATATTGTTTGGGAATGGCATGCTGTCGACCATTTTAATGAATATGGCTTCAGCGCTGTCGCTAAATTAGCCCTCTATAAAAATCCGAACATGCATGAAGCAGGTGGCGGAATGGGCGACTGGATGCACATTAACTCCATGAGCGTTCTCGGTCCGAACAAATGGTACAATAAAGGTGACGAACGCTTCCATCCAGATAATATTATTTGGGATGCTCGCGAATCTAATATTATTGCGATCATTTCTAAAGTAACAGGTAAAGTCGTTTGGAAAATGGGGCCTGATTTTGACGATGACCCGAAGCTTCGGAAAATCGGACAAATTATTGGACAACATCATGTTCATATGATTCCTCAAGGACTTCCCGGAGCAGGAAACATCCTTATCTTTGATAATGGTGGTTGGTCTGGTTATGGCGCACCCAGCAATATTTCTAAAGATGGGACAAAAGTCAACATTGCTGACCGTTCCCGTGTTCTTGAATTAAACCCTGTCACTATGAACGTGGTTTGGCAGATTACAGCAAGTGAACTCATGGGTTACGGTTCACCAGTCATTAACGATTATCGTTTCTATAGTCCACTAACCAGTGCTGCTCAACGTCTCCCTAATGGAAATACCTTTATTACTGAAGGGGTAGGCGGTCGTTTCTTCGAGGTGACTCGGATGAAAGATGTCGTGTGGGAATTCGTTTCGCCCTTTACGGAAAATCCTGCAGTGATTTACTATCGGGCTTATCGTTACCCTTACAGCTATATACCACAACTTCCTGAACCCAAAGAAACGGCTATCCCGATGCTTGATATTCGTAAATTCCGTGTTCCCGGAGCAGCCGATTGCGAAGTTAAAGATGTTGTCGGTGTAGAAGGCACTATTGGATATCCCAAGGTTCATCAAGCCTGCGTTGCCGCAGGGGATCAGGACCTCTCCTTAAAAGATGACGATGAGGATGATGACGGTTTTACTAAATTTTAATTTATGAGATAACGAGTAAAGGAATGGTATTCTTTTCTGACTGTACCGATTGTGTTTAATGAGTGATTTTGGGCTAAACTTAAACGAAATGCTTTTTCTAATATATTAGCTTTGTCGACCTTCCTGACATGGTTCTTACTCTGTATGACTGTTGTCTCATCAACTTTAAGCATACAGGATTAGCCTCTTTGGGTGGTCAACTTTTTTTTGATATATCAGAAATTATAAGTTTTTGGGGGTTCCCCTTTTACTTGTCATCCTGAGCGAAGCGAAGGATCTGGATCCTTCACTCGTCCCTTCTTCAGGATGACACGGTGATTGGGTAAAGCATTTGCCATCCGTGGCCATCGCTTGGCGTCAGCCAAGTTTCTTTATACGAGTCCTTCCAGTTTTTCTCTTAATAATTTAATTATAAGGAGCGAAGAAATATGCCCTTGGAAAAATTAGATGCGAACCAATTCGAGAAGGCTATCTATAGTGACGAAGAACAATGTCTAGTTATATTCTCAAGAAAGACCTGTCACGTTTGTCAGGGGGTTGTCCCCATTTTAGAAGATATACAACAACAGTATAAGGGTAAGTTTGGTTTTTATTATGTCGATGTGGAAGACGATAAAGATTTGTTCCAAAGATTCTCCTTAAAAGGAGTACCTCAGATTCTTTTCTTTAAGGAAGGGGAATATCAAGGGAAACTAGCGGGTGCTACTGACGAAGATAAAGTCATGGATAAGATTGCAGAAGTCTTTGAATCGTAATCATATATACAGTAAGGGAGTATTGATACAATGGAAGACAAGATCAATTTGTATGATCTAATTATTATTGGTGGCGGGCCGGCAGGACTTTCTTCAGCAATCTACGGGGCTAGAGCCAAGCTGAAAACTCTCGTGATCAATAAAGGAACTATTGGCGGCTTAGTCAATACAACGAGAGAGATTGTCAATTATCCTGGATATCCGGAAATCAGTGGTTCTGATCTTATGCTGGATTTTAAAAAACACGCAGAATCGTTTGGCGTCGAGTTTTTACGGGAAGAGGTTGTCAAAACGGATTTTTCCCAGGAAAGCAAAGTCATTACCACGAAAAAGGGCAAAGAATTTTCGGCCAATGCGGTCATTATCGCCTGTGGCAGTGAGCCCAGACTGTTGAACATTCCAGGAGAAAAGCGGCTCCAAGGCAGTGGTGTTGCGTATTGTGCGACCTGCGACGCCGAGTTCTTTGAAGGAGAAGAGGTTGTTGTCGTCGGCAGCGGGGACCAAGCGATTGAAGAAGGGATGTACATTACCAAGTTCGCGCGTAAAGTCACCGTGATTGTGCTCCATGACGAAGGAGTCCTCGATTGCAATAAAGTCAGTTCTGAAAGAGCCTTTCAAAATGAAAAAATAGAGTTTATATGGAACTCCACGATTGAAGAGGTTTTGGGCGATGAAAATGTCGAAGGGATCAAAATCAAGAACTTAAAAACAGGAGGTTTTACTGAACTTGCTTGTCAGGGAATCTTCTTTTTTGTAGGAATGGTTCCTTCAACTAATTTTCTCAAGGACAGCAGCATCGAGATGGATAAAAGAGGGTATATTCCTGTTAATGAGATCATGGAAACGAATATCGAAGGGGTATATGCCGTTGGAGATAACCGCATTAAATATCTTCGACAAGTGGTTTCGGCTGCTGGAGACGGTGCCGTCGCAGCGGTTGCTGCTGAACGCTATATTGAAGAATTAAAGGCATTTAATACAAACATTCTTCAAAGTGATAAGCAAGTCTTACTCCTTTTCTTCAATGCCTTAAATAATGAAAGCTTGGAATTCAGCACTTTATTAGAAGAAGCAAACCAGGAATTAGGGGAACGCTACAAAGTCGTGAAGGTTGATATGGCGACCAAAAAAAATCTGGCGAAGAAATATGAGGTTAATAGTGTGCCTGCCATTTTAGTCTTAGATAAAGGTGAAAAGCTTAAAAAGCTATGTTATACTGTGGATAAAGAGGATCTTAAGTCTCAATTGTAAGCTTAAGAACTTGTTTTAAATGAGTTCACTGCACAGGTGCTAGAAGGTCAGCGCGACTAGAATGTGATGTTAAACAATAAAAATGCAGGAGGTTGAATACCTTCCTGCATTTATTAGTAATTTGACAATATGCCTGTAATTATTGGCTATGTCACAACACATAGTTGATAAACATAATCAATGAAGAAAATTATCATTACCTGTAAACTATAACTAAACTTTAAGGAGGCTACCCTTATGGATACTCCCATAATATCTTACACATGGTCTCCTTGGCTAAATCAAATTCAATCACCCTGGGAAAAGGTCCTACATCTGGGGGTTAAAAGACAATTTAAGAAGAATAGTGTTGTTTTAGGGAATGCACAGAGAGTCAATGACCTATATTATTTATACAAAGGAAAAATTAAGGTTGTCAGTACAACTTCTCTGGGTCGAGAAAAGCCTATTTGGTATATTTCCAGTGGAAATATTTTTGGAGAAGTACCTTTTTTAGATGGAGACTTATGTTATAACATTTTTACTTGTCAAGAAGATTGTATTGTTTTTACATTTAGCAGAGAAGTATTTTCAGGAAAGATAATTCCGCAGTATCCAGAAGTAATAAAAAGTGTTTTTGGTAGCATGGCTTTAAAGATGCGGAATCTATCCGCTCAGATTAATGACGTATGTCTAAATAGCCCTAAAATGCGTGTTTATAAAATGCTATATTTTTTAAACCCTAGTAATAATGGCGTATTAGAGGTTTCGCAGAAGGAGTTAGGAGATCTGCTTGGAATACATCGTGTAACATTGAACCAAATATTAAATGATCTTAAAGATAAAGGCATTATCGAACCTCAGAAGTGTAAAAAAAGATTTAACGTTTTAGACATTGAGAAACTATTAGATCAAATTAAACTTGAAGAACAAGAAGGGGAATAATTTAAGCCTCTTAACGTCCTAAAATGAAATCTCAATCGGTAACAGCTGAAAATATTGATGACATTATTAACCAGGAGCGATTAATTCACTTAAGGGAAAAAAAAGCTGGTTCTGTCCCAGCGCTTGTCGAGGACGAATTATTATTGGTGCTCGATAAGTTTGTTGTATTCTAACCCTGAGCAAAGCAAGTCGCTCCGTTCAGAGGTTCAAAATTAAAACATACAAGCCAAAGTGCAAGGCAATTTGAAGCCTGCACTTTGGTCCTTCCTTCAATAGTTCGATGATCTTTCTGCGTGTTGAGTCGGACATGGCCTTAAAGATGCCCTCATTCATTTGATTTCACCTGCCAATAAAACTTTTCCTAAACATTATTTAGATATATAGCTAAATAGCTAAGGAGTAAATAGTAATGCATAAGTAAAATAAAGGTAATTAATCACGAATGGTTTTAATATTCCTTTAACACGGTGTCTAAAGGGATAAATGCCATAGCTTTGAATTGATCTATTTTTGTGATCAGTTGAGTTTTCAAGGTTCATGTGATGCATCCATTACTGCAAGCTCCGTAACAGATATTTACTATTTTCTTAAAAGAGATTATCGGGATAGTGATCGAGCCAAGGAAATGCTTATTAATTTTTTCAACATATTTGAGGTTATTGACGTTACAAAAAGTGATTGTGAAAAAGCGCTCGGTCTGCCGATGGATGATTATGAAGATGCCTTAATAGCAACTTGTGCCGAGCGCAGGAGAATTGAGTTAATAATTACTCGCAATCTGAAAGACTTTGCTAATCACCAGTTAAAGCAATTTCCCCTGATGACTTCCTTACTCATTATTTTTAATATGGGGAAAATATCACAGAACAACAACAGTTCAAAGAAGAGAAACTTAGAGCGAGAGTATAATTAAAAGCCGGAATGCGCGAACATCCCGGCTGTACAACTGGCCGCGGTGAGCGGCATTCTGGAAGAGCAAGAAGCCTGTGCGAATGGGGGACTACTTGCTCTTTTGCGTTCCTTTAAGTGTTAACACTAACTTCCACGAAGTTTAGGGAAAGTTAAAAAATAAAATGATATTGCGAATCCATCGAGGCAGGAATATATCCATTTAGCAAGAATTATTGCTAAAAAATCTATGAGGTGATCATGTGTCGATCTTAATAGTAGACGATTCCTTGGATAGTCAGCACTTAATCCAAGTTTTCCTTAAATCCGGTGGTTATACAGATATTCTAACGGCTCAATCCGCAGAAGCGGCTTATCAATATCTTGATAAGCGCTCATGCTGTGGTAACCAAACACTTGATCTCATTTTAATGGATATTGTCATGCCTGATGTGGATGGGATCGAGGCTTGTCAAGTCATCAAAAAGAACGAAGCGGCAGTCGATATTCCCATAATCATGGTTACTGCAAAAACAGAAAAGGAGGAACTTCAATTAGCATTTTCGGCCGGTGCTATGGATTATATCACGAAACCCCTTGATAAAATCGAATTGCTGACCCGTGTGCGTTCAGCCTTAAAACTCAAACATGAAACAGATCGGCGGAAAGCAAGGGAATTGGAACTATTAGAGGTTACCCGACAATTGGAAGCGGCCAACAAAACCCTGCGCCACCGTTCTTTGAGTGATGGATTAACGGGTGTTGCCAACCGTCGTCACTTTGATGAAGTGCTGCTTAATGAATTGGGTCGCTCCAAGCGGGACAAGCATCCCTTATCATTCGTTATGCTTGATATTGACTTCTTTAAACTTTATAACGATACCTATGGTCATTTACAAGGTGACGATTGTCTGCGCAAGGTGGCCTTAGCAGCTCAAAACACACTAAAAAGGACGGGCGATTTTCTGGCCCGCTATGGAGGTGAGGAATTTGCAGTTATCCTGCCTAATACGGATTCCGAGGGCGCATTAACGTTAGCGAACGAGATAAGACTTGCCATCGAGAACTTAAGGATCCCCCATTCCGCTTCTAAGTGTAAGGATATTGTAACCATCAGTTTGGGGGTTGCCACCCTCCATCCGGGGGAAGATATTACGCATGAAGAACTGATTAAGCTTGCTGATCAGGCCTTGTACCTTTCTAAAGAAAGCGGCCGCAATAAGGTGAGCCACTACGAAAATATATCCCAGGATCAGTTACTACCTAAAAATCACGCTATTAATGCATCGCTGAATACCCCTTTTAATACCCCCCTTAATAATCCTCTTAATGGGAAAAACGCCCCACTACAAAAGTCTTTGTCGGAGGAAATCGAGACTGAGGATAACTCGGATTTGTTTAAGTATATCGTGGATTCTTCGGAGGATGCGATTATCAGTAAAGCCTTGGACGGTACTATAAAATATTGGAACAAAGGTGCAGAATTACATTACGGGTATAAAGCAGAAGAAATCGTAGGGAGGCCAATCTATACTATTGTTCCCCCTAATCTAGCAGATGAACTTCCCCCGATCTATGAGCGAATTCGAAACGGTGAGAGTGTTCAACATTACGAAACACAGCGACTCTGTAAGGATAAAACCGTTAAAGATGTTTCCATTAAAATCTCGCCAATACGTGATAAGAAAGGTAATATCATCGGGGCTTCGGCTATTGCCCGCGATATTACCCGACAAAAGGCAATTGAACAAGCCATTCATGTCAGCGAAACAAGAAATCGGGCGATTGTTGATAACGTGGGCGAGGCAATTATTATTGTTGGGGAGACTGGTATCATTGAAACGTTTAATGCAGCCGCAGAGCGTATCTTCGGATATACAGCAGGGGAAGCCACCGGCAAGAATGTGAAGATTCTTGTTCCTCCGCCCCTTGAGGCCAAGCACGGCAACTTTATTGAGGAATATTTAATGACTGGTCATAAACACCTGCTCGATAACAGCCGGGAGACGGAGGCTCGTTGTAAGGACGGCGCTCTTATTCCCGTGCTCATCACTTTAAGTGAGATGAACCTCGGGAATACTCGGAAATTTATTGGCATAATACGTGATATTACAGACTTAAGAAAAGCGTCAGAAGCCCTGCAGCTTGCCAAGGAGGTTGCGGAAGCTGCAAATCGGGCGAAGAGCGAATTTTTAGCAACGATGAGTCATGAAATTCGCACCCCCATGAATGCCATATTAGGCATGGCTGACCTGCTGTCGGAAACGTCTTTGAATGAAGAACAAACTAAATATGTGGATATATTCCGGTCTGCAGGAGACAATCTTATGAACCTGATCAACGACATTCTCGATCTCTCCAAAGTGGAAACCGGTCAGCTGGAACTTGAACATCTTAATTTTAACCTTATAAGTTTAGTCGAAAAAACCTGTGAAGTCTTAGCCCTGCGAGCCCATCAAAAAAACCTGGAGCTATTAACGAGGTTTGATTCTGAGGTGCCCATGATTGTTAGCGGAGATCCTAACAGATTAAAGCAGGTACTGGTAAACTTAATCGGAAACGCTGTTAAATTTACCGAGAGTGGTGAAATCCTTGTCAAGGTTGAGGTAAACAAAAGCAAAACGGTTCAGGATCTCGGACTGTGCTGTCTGCGTTTTTCTGTGACCGACACGGGAATAGGAATTCCTTCTGATAAACTTGACGTGATCTTTGACCGGTTTACACAGGCGGATTCATCGACCACCAGAAAATACGGCGGAACCGGACTAGGGCTGGCTATCGCCAAGCGAATCATTAGGCTTATGAAGGGAGATATTGGGGTAGAAAGTGAAGTGGGGAAGGGAAGCACATTTAGCTTTACGGCAGAATTCACGTTGAGCACATCCCAATTAAATGAGCCCCCAAGAAATGATGTGAAATTGGTTGGAACTAGGGTAATGGTCATCGATGACAATGCCACCAATTTATTAATCCTTAGGGAAACCTTAAACTCTTGGGGTTTAATTTCAACGACTGTTGATAATGGACTGGAAGGCATTGATCAATTAAGACAGGCCAAAAAACAAGGAACTCCTTACAATTTGGTCTTGCTAGACTGCCGAATGCCGGACATGGATGGCTTTGCCGTTGCTGAAGCTATTAAGAGCGACCCTGGCCTTGTTGGGACGACGGTTATGATGTTAACCTCCGACATGCGGCCAGGCGACACTATTAAGTATTCTAGTTTTGGAATTAGAACGTATTTAATAAAACCAATAAAACGAGCCGAACTGCGCAATGCCATAGAAGAGATATTAAGTAAAGAACCGCCGAATCCCGGCCATCTTGTCAGTAAAAATCTAACCGAAGAACAGTTGCCCCTAAGGATTTTATTGGTCGATGATTCCGTGGAAAATCAATTGTTAATCAAAGCTTACCTTAAAAATACTCCTTACGAGGTCGACAGTGCGGAGAATGGCGAAGTAGCTGTCGACAAGTTTAAGTCCAAGGCTTACAACCTAGTCTTGATGGACATGCAAATGCCTGTTATGGATGGATACACCGCAACCCAGGACATCAGAAAATTGGAACAGGAACAGCATAAGGAGCCTACACCCATTATTGCTTTAACGGCATACGCTCTAAACGAAGATGCCAACAAAAGTATCGAAGCAGGGTGCAGTGCCCATTTAACAAAACCCATCAAGAAAGCGGTTCTCTTAGAAGTGATTAAGCGCTTTGAGCGACTGCTTATTGATCGTAGTTCCTCAAAAATCACGGTCCTTGTTGACAAGGACTTAGAGGAACTCATTCCGGGATTTTTGGAAAACCGTTGTCAAGATCTTAACACCATCCGTGAAGCGATCAAGAAGGCGGATTACGGTTCAATTCAGATTTTGGGCCATACTTTAAAAGGCTTAGGCGGTGGATACGGTTTTAATTATATTTCCGAATGGGGAAAGCAATTAGAGCTAGCGGCTAAAGAAGAGAAAGCTATTGAAATTATGACCCTTGTTGGCAGCCTGGGAAACTATTTGGATAACATTGTAATTACTTTTGAGTAATTAATTAGTCATGGAATAAATTCATCCGGAATGGGTGTAGGTAGAATACGATCCATAAGGATACAGTACTAAGAATAATGGGAACTGCTTATGGGAAGTATAAGCAAAATCTCTCTTGTAAACATATGTAAATTCCTGTTGTTAGAAAATAAAGAGACAAAAGGAGGGATGGAAATGGCCTATATCGTTAATTTCAAAAATGTGTCTACAGTTGGTTTAGAGTCTTCACCTATAGCAGAAGCGCTTGCTGGTTTACGGGCTAATGAAGCCCGTTACTTTATGAACAAATATAAGCATGAATTTACGGTTGTACCAGCTAGCGAAAACCTGGAAACCCTTGATTATGTGAACCGAATTATGAAAGAAGAACGTGATATTGAGTTTGCGGCCAAACCTTTAGAAACGTCGCGTTTTCAAGTGGAAAATATCAAAATGGCCTACGTCTTTTATGAGGATGGTCTTGCGGTTAACGTCATGTATACGGTTGATGACCCTAAGAAGCGGGCCGTTGGTTTTAAACTTTCTGAGGGGATGGAGGTACCAAAGGAGTTAGAAGGGAAGTTTAAGTTTGCTAGGCAGAAGTCTAAACTAGCTGGAACAATTCGGGGTTCGTTTTTTGTAATTAAAGCAAATTACTAAAGAAGAGTTTAGAAAAAGGAAAACAGCAAGTACTTTGCCAGCCGTTTGGCTAATGACAGTACCGTAAGAGTAGGCGGTAAGCCCCATTCCGTCGGAATCATCGAACAGTCACAGACATACAAGTTGTCATACTGCTGCCTCCAATGCCATCCCTCACTGGCTTTATTGATTCCACTAGCTTGAAGTATCTGGGCTGATCCTTACTTCATTCGATAAATCGATTCCGAATTTGGCGAACAATTCCACCGGAGGGTAATAGGCCGTTCCATAGTAGCGTCCGGCTTATCACCAGGAACGGCAATGATTATACAAAGTGGTTCGTGTTTGGTGTTGCAGATATTCATAAAGAGTACAAAAGATTATTGAAAAACGGCGTGAAGTTTACTATGGAGCCGACAAAAATGGGAGAAGTCACAATAACTGTCTTCGATGATACATGCGGCAACCTTATTCAGTAGTGCAGAAGTAACTTTATGTCCAGTCCATATTATAGCTTAGATCAGGTTGTAGGAAACCTTTTTAGAACAGGGTTAAAGCTATCGGAGAATAGATAAAAAGAAACCTTTATAAAACGATGAATAGTATAACTTCTAGCCAACACTTAGACCTGTTTAAGGGTCAAACAGAGTTTTTTAATTTAACAATATTAAAGACCTGCTAAATTGCAGGTCTTTAATATTGCGCTTCATGGCCCAACCCTCTGTCAAACGAGTGTTGCAACAGAATATATTCAAAATGCAGTTGATAAAGAAAAGATGTGGCTGTTGCTCTGGCCGGCATTTATCGATTACTTAGAGAGTGTGCACGACTTTGTCTATGGTTATTTCTAAAACCGCTCTTGGCCAAGAAAACCTTTCTTTTGTCATATCAAACTCGGGACCCTCTTTTACAACTTTCGCCGTTCCGGTAATTAGAAAACCAGTTCCCTTATACCTCGTTCCTTGAACCTCCCGGCTTCCTATTGTCAACTTAACTCGATTATCCCGCTCAATATTTTTCTCCGTATTGTGCATTCGGCTTACGGGAATTAACAACCTATCATCTTCAGTGACATGGACGTAACTATTCCATGTATTAACGACGTGTGGTCCATCTTCACCTTGTGTAACAATGGCCACCTCACCATCAGCAGGATGAGCTAAGACTTCTAACAATTTTTCGTTTAACATTTCTTTGACTCCTTCAATTCAGTCTAAGCAAGTTCTTATTTTATTTTGTGAAACACAAAATATTCTACGAGCTTACTATTTGCTTACTAACTGAATCAATTTCATAAATGGTTTTTCCGATTGAGCAGACCCTATATATAGTAGTGCTTCGCTGATTTCAGTCTATATATGGCATTGCGAATGCGGTTTTTAGGCATTATGAAATTGATTCTACTATAAATTATTAAGAATATCTATAAATTTGTTTTAGCGGTAACATGATCAATGGTAAGTTTAACAACTTTAACTGATTGTAAGAATTGGTGGATTTGGTCAATAGCTTCTCGAAAATTATCTTTGCAGAATTTCCTAGTAAACTCGACCATAGCCCTTTCTTTTTCCTCATCAATGACCTCTACAGTTTTTCCAAATACAATCGCACTTTCGTATAGGCTAACGAATTTTTCGGGTTGAACCTTGGCATAAGTCACAACACAAAAGGAAACTAGGTCGTTAAACTGTATATTTTCTAACTTATTACCTTCACGGGCACAGTGAAAATAGAGGGCATTATCGTTAAGAACATAGTTTAAAGGGACACCATAAGGGTAGCCATTTTCCCCGATCGTTGAAAGTATGCCATATTCACCTTTTTCTAGAATTTCAAATGCCTCTGCGGTATCTAATTTTCTTTCCTTCCGCCTTATTTCTTTAAACATTAAAATACCTTCTTTTAATTTTATAGCCTAACTAGATTATAGCCGAATTCTGTACTTATCGGAAGTTACAGTTTATAATAAGTTTATCGGGTCAGTTTGGCACGCATTTTTTGATTGATGCAATTTACAGCGACAGAGCGGATAACTTTAAGGTGGGTTGTCTATGTTTTTGTTAGATACAAATAGTTCAAAATCGCTTTATTGGCAGCTTTATGAGCAAATAAAGGATCGAATTAATTCGGGGGATTTACAGGCAAACTCGAAGTTGCCATCAGTCCGGCACTTATCCAATTTGTTAGGCGTTAGTATAAGTACGGTTGAAAATACGTACCGGCAGCTTTTGATAGAGGGATATATTGAAAGCAGACCTCGTAGCGGGTATTTCGTTGTGCCTCCCTATAAAGAGTTCACCCCTAAATGCTCTAAACAAATGTCAGGTGGAGTAAATGACCAGGAATTACGAAACGAAAACAATATAGAGTATGACTTTCACCCCGCAAAATTGGGGTTGGAGGACTTTCCGTATAGTATTTGGAGCCGGCTCATAAATATTACTCTCAAAGAACAGTCTCAAAATTTACTATCCTATAATGAGTCGATGGGGGAATGGTCGTTAAGATGTGAGTTGCAAAAATACTTAGAGAAGTCCCGTGGTGTATGCTGCAGTCCTGAACAAATATTAATTTGCTCAGGGCTGCAGCATAGTTTATCCATCCTCGCTCTGCTTTTGAGGCAAAGGTTTTCGGCATGTGCCGTTGAAGAACCGGGAAATATTGTCCCAAAATCAATTTTTGAGAATTATGGTTTTGATTTACTACCAATCCAGGCAAACGAGGAAGGGATAGACTTAACTTTATTGACAGCCGAAAGTAAAGTTGTTTATATAACTCCATCTCATCAATTTCCCTTAGGATATGTCATGCCCATTAATAAACGATTAAAATTAATAGAATGGGCCGAAAGCGTGGGGGGATTTATTATCGAGGATGATTATGATAGCGAATTAAGATATTCCGGCAAACCCATTCCTTCTTTACAAGGACTTAATCCAAGTGGAAATATTGTATATCTTGGTACCTTTTCGAAGGTATTATCGCCTTCCCTGAGAATCAGTTATATGGTTTTATGTCCTTCACTCATAGAATCTTATAAGCAAATGTTTAAACAGTATCATTCGTCTGTGTCGGTATTGGAACAGTTAACGTTGCAAAAATTTATAAGTCATGGTTTTTGGGATCGCCATTTGCGTAAGTTTCGTACGTCTTATAAAAAGAGGCACGATGCAATGATTGATGCCGTCAATGATGTTATGGGAAATGCAGTAGAAATTATAGGCCAAGGGGCAGGACTTCATATTGTTGTTAGAGTCCTACAAAAAGATTCGGAAAGCGAATTAATAGAACTTGCCAAACAAAATGGGGTCCGTGTATACTCTGTTTCCGAATATTATGTTACGAATAGTGACTTGTCTCCAAAAATTATGTTGGGATTCGGGGGTTTAAATCCGGAAAGTATTTATAGGGGAATACGGAGATTGAATAGTGCGTGGTTTTGAGACTTATTATTATTCCGGACGTTATTACCCTGACTGGGGGCATTATAACGGCTACTTAAAATGAAGAGTTGCACAAACGATTTCCGAATGAGTCCCTATCCTTAAAGGTGGACCCCAAGTCCCATAACCTGATGAGACGATTAAATTATAATTACCCTTTTTCAAGTATCCCCAGTCTATTTCATAGACAAGCTTGGTGATTAAATTGCCCGGAAATAGTTGTCCTTCGTGGGTATGCCCAGCTAACTGAAGATCTATTTGATTTTGTTGAGCTGTTTCCAATTCAAGGGGTTGGTGATCCAGCAAGATCAGCGGTAGCGAGGAGTCCACTCCCTTGATTAAATCTCCTAATTCTTTTCGTCCCTCAGTGTTGCCTCCGCTACGCCTACTGGGATTATCTCTGCCGATGATGTAGAAGCTATTCTCCACCTTAATGTATTGATCCCTAAGAACATTGACCCCTGCGTACATAAGATCTTATGAATTATGGACAACAAATAAAGCAGCAATCATCTTCGCCGCTTTACTACTCGTTTTATTATTAATTTTCGATAGTTTTTCTAATACAACTTGATAGGGGTTCTATATCGTAGACAGACATAATCGAAGCCCGAAGCAGAGTATCTTTATTTATAACATTCCAGTTTATAACATAATCGCTCTCAATAGCCAAACAACGAATGTATTCACGAATTACACGTCCATTACCTTCTCGAAAAGGGTGAAGAATGTTTAGTTCAGACATGTAAAACGCCGATCTTAGAGAGAAACGTTCGACATTTGTACCGATTAAGAAACCTTCTTCTTTAAGCTTTCTGAAAAGTTGGTTGGCATTCTGATCCAAATACTGCCAATGAGCAAATAAAGTATTATCCTTGGAGATATCCTCCTCTCGAGTTTTACCCGCAAAAGGATAGATATCTTGGAATATATAATAGTGGATTTGTATTAAATGTTCCAAATTATAATCAGCTAAAATAGGGGATGCTTGAAGTTCTAAGAGCCTTTGTGTTGTGAAGAGTAATTCGGCTTCACTTAGTAGCGCTTCATTTTTCAAAGCTAACTTATTAATTAAGATATCGGTGTCTGGGTAACAGTACTTGGAGTGGCCAGAGCCGTATTTCGGAGACATTAGCGCCTGAATTTCCTATTCTTATTGACGATGTATTTTGTAATATCTTGAATTATATCTTCACTGGTCATATGGCCTCTCAAGTATTTTCGACCGTACACGACAGAACGTCTTTTCATATTAAAGCCTTCAACAGCAAGGCTTGTTTTTACGTTCGCAAGATATCGTTTAATATCTTTTTCAGGAATCAAAAGAATCATCCTTTCAATAAAGTTTCAATAGTATATTATTCTCTATTCTGCCCCAAAAACCCTTTGCGTGTAAATATTTTAAGGCGCAAGGCAAGGTACGGCTCAATTATATGGTTATTGTACCTGAAGGAGCCGATGAGTAAGGGTAAGAATTAGGTATGATTGGAAACAATAGATCCGAAGGTGTGATTATATGACTGCAAAACTCAACGAGTACAATCAAAAAAGGAATTTTGCCAGAACCTTGGAACCAGAAGGGATCAAAGAAGTTGACCAAGAGGATCTGAGGTATGTCATCCAGCATCATCTGGCCCGCAGAGATCACTACGATTTTCGCCTGGAATGGGACGGAGCTCTCTTGAGCTGGGCAGTGCCCAAGGGCCCTTCCTATAATACACGGGATAAGAGGCTTGCCATACAGGTGGAGGATCATCCTTTGGACTACAGAAACTTTGAGGGAACGATTCCCAAAGGTGAATATGGCGGCGGAGTTGTTATGATCTGGGATGAAGGCAGCTGGGAACCCTATGGGGATGTGGCTGACGGACTACGTGCAGGTGTGCTGAAGTTTGTTCTGAAAGGACAAAGGCTTAAGGGAAAGTGGGCTCTGGTGCGATTGAAAGGGAAAGCTGGCGAGAAGCAACCGAGCTGGCTTTTGCTTAAAGAAAAGGACGAGTATGTCAAAAATGCCGACGGGATTTCTGAATTTACCACCAGCATCAGAACTGGACGCACCATGATGGAAATTGAAGAAGAGGAACAGGAAAAAATCAGGAGTAACCCCTTCAGCAGTGCCGACGTGCAGCTTGCCAAATTAGTCAGTTCGGTTCCGAAGGGTGAGGATTGGCTTTATGAATTGAAATACGACGGCTACAGAATCCTGACGTACATTGAAGGCAACAGCGTCCGGCTGATCACCAGGAATGGCCATGATTATACAAAGCGGTTCCAGGATGTCGTCGATTCCCTCGTGGGATGGGCGGATGGTAGGGCGATGATTTTGGACGGCGAAATGGTCATCACGGACTCAGCGGGCAAGACGGATTTTCAGGCTCTGCAGAACTATCTAAAAAATCCCCAGTCGAAAAAACTGACCTATATCGTCTTTGATCTCCTAGCGCTGGACGGAGCGGACCTCCGGGGACATCGCCTGATTGACAGGAAGGAAACCCTTGAAACCTTGCTGAAGGATGCTCCGGAAAACTTCCACTACAGCCGGCATGTGAGAGGAAATGGAACGGAAAGTTTCCACGCGGCCTGTGAGAGAGGCATGGAAGGGATCGTCGGCAAAAAAGCTGATTCCGTCTACAGCGGAGCAAGAAACGGCGATTGGATCAAATTGAAATGCGATACACGGCAGGAATTTGTGATCGGAGGATATACTCTGAGTGCTAGAAAAACGAGCGGGATAAGTTCCCTGCTCCTTGGCATCTATGAAGGTGAGGACTTAGTTTATGCAGGACGTGCCGGCACCGGACTGAGTGAAGCCGACATGAAAGAGCTGGAGGGGAAATTTGCAGGCCTAAAGAGAAGGGAGCCCTCTTTCAAACTCCCTCCCAAGCCCAGGTCGCAGGAAACGATCACCTGGCTTGAACCTGAATTGGTCGCGGAAATTAAATTTGCCGAGTGGACCCAAGAGCATCTGTTAAGGCAGGCAAGCTTCAAAGGCTTGAGGATAGACAAGAATCCCAGGGACATTAACAAGGAAAAAGCGGATGAGGAAATACAGCCTTCATCATCTGGAAATAGAACGGAGAGAGCCGTGAAAGCAAACGCCAATAGTCTTATTATTGAAGGAATCAAGATTAGCAACCCTGATAAGGTGATCTTTAACGACTCTGCAATTACCAAAGGGGATGTGATTCGGTATTATGCCCAGGTGGCAGAGCGAATGCTGCCCTATGTGAGCCGCAGGATTCTCAGTATTGTGCGCTGTCCCAAGGGCATCTCCCAGACCTGCTTCTATAAGAAGCATCCCGGTCCGGGGAGCCTTGGTATCGTCACCATCCCTATTTCCACCGGCGGTGGAGAAATGGAAGACTACTTCTATATCGAGAACACGTCCGGGCTGATAGCCGAAGCGCAAATGGGTACCTTAGAATTTCATATCTGGGGAAGTCGTGTGGACGAGCTGGAAAAGCCTGATATGATGGTGTTCGATCTGGACCCGGATGAGGGAATGGATCTAAGCACGGTGCGCCAGGGTGTGCGGGATACGAAAACTATTCTCGCCGAGCTTTCCCTGAACTCGTACCTCAAGACCAGCGGTGGCAAAGGCTACCATGTGGTCGTCCCGTTAAAACCTGCCGTTGCCTGGGAAAAGTTTCATGGTTTTGCCAGGCTCGTTGCCGAAGTGATGGAGCAGAAGTGGCCTGATCGCTACACAAGCAATGTGAGAAAGGCTAAGCGTACTAACAAAATTTTCATCGACTGGATTCGCAACGGCAGAGGTGCTACCAGCATTGCCCCCTATTCCCTAAGAGCCAGGGAAGGGGCCGGGGTGTCCATGCCCATCGCGTGGGACGAACTGGACACAGTAGCTCCCAACGGTATCAATATGGTGGAGGCACTCCGGAGAAACGGCGGCAATGACCCTTGGAGCGGTTTTTATCGGAATAATCAGGGGCTTAAATGAACAGGCGCGAATATAAGAATACATCATAAACGAGGTGCGTTGAGACAGTTGCGTTGATAGAGCGGGAGTAGCTTAGTATCAGAGGTTTCAGGGTTTTAGGGGAACTTTACAGTGAGCTTACTTTAATTTCGCGTAACAAAGCATCTGATTTGGTTTAGGGTGTATGATCTCTTAAGAGAAATAGTCTCAGCACTTTTAGAAATTTCTGATTTAGTTTGAAGGTCTGGTAGTCATAGTCTAATTCTTAGTTCTGTAAGGATTTTAGCGCAGTATACACATTTTCAGAAACAACACTCGTACCGCCTAAGACGACAATCTTCTTAGGAGAAAGTGTGTTGAGGTAGATCGAACTTAATTTCAGGGATTTGGTTTGGCTTGACCAAAACGATAGGGGATAGAGTCGAACCGACAAATATAGGAAGCCAATATGAGTGAGTATTGGGCAGCGCTCACAGAAAACTGGATCAGACAGTATGTTGACTTTATTGTGAATTGCAGGCAAGATTATGGGTGGCTGGTGCGATAGATTTGATAAATTTATCAAAACTGGGTAGCAATTGCGATAACCTAGGGGAGGAATAATTAGTTGGTTAATGCATTTTTTCTATTTATCCTCGCTGGTTTAGCCGAAATAGGAGGAGGTTATTTAGTATGGCTTTGGCTTAGAGAAGCACGACCTCTTTGGTATGGAATTTTAGGCGGAATAATCCTTGTTCTTTACGGCATCATACCGACCTTACAAAAGTTCCCGAACTTTGGTAGGACTTATGCAGCCTATGGAGGAATTTTTATATTTTTAGCAGTTATATGGGGATGGGGAATTGATAAGAAAATTCCCGATACATACGATTGGATAGGCGTAGCTGTATGTATGGTTGGTGTCTCTATCATGCTATGGGCACCAAGGCATTAATTTTTGGTTCTAGAAATTATGAATTTATAGATATAGACTGAAATAATGTAACAGAAAATCGGTGATGTTTGGGGTTCTCAGGATTCATCTGAACAATAAGGATAGGGTTTTCGGGTTTTCAAGAAAATGCTTGACTTGTAGTTTACTCCAAATGATATGCTATTAATACGGATAGCCGATGAGAAGGTAGTGAACAAGTTTAATAAAGCGCCTAAGGAATACGCCGCTCACGATTTGCAGGCTGGAAGTATGACTTAAATGATACAGAAAATGATAGGAGAATTATTTGATGAAGGTACTATACTTTGACTGTTTTTCAGGGATTAGCGGGGATATGACCCTTGGTGCTTTGCTGGATCTGGGTGTTGATGAACAGAGCTTAAGGAGAGAGCTTGATAAGCTTAAGCTTGATGGGTATAAGCTTGTTATAGGAAAAAGCATAAAAAACGGGATAACCGGTATGGATGTGAATGTCATTCTGACGACACATCATCATCATTCCGATCACAGCCACACTCACACTCACGCTCACGATCATCATGCACGAAATTTGAGAGATATTGAGTTACTCATTGAAGAGAGTGACTTATCACTGGGCGTGAAAAATTTTGGTAAAAAGGTATTTAGAGAGATCGCGGCTGCTGAAGCCAAAGTGCATGATAAAGACATTTATGAGGTGCATTTCCATGAAGTTGGAGCCGTTGACTCCATTGTGGATATTGTAGGTACGGCTATATGTCTTGACTTGCTCGGAGTTGATAGAGTATATGCATCAAAACTCTATGATGGACATGGTTTTATCGAATGTCAGCATGGAATCATACCAGTTCCTGTACCGGCGGTCATGGAGATGCTGTCTGGAAGCAGGATCCCTCTGATACAGACCGATATAAATACAGAGCTTATTACACCTACAGGAATGGGGATAATAAAGAGCCTATCTTTAGGCTTTGGCACGATGCCCGAAATGTCGGTGGACAGGGTAGGCTATGGCATGGGAAAAAGGGAAACGGGAGGCTTTAATGCCTTAAGGGTCGTGATAGGTACTATGGATGAGGCCGAAAAGGATACTCCTAATGAGATAGTGCTCCTTGAAACCAACATCGATGATATGAGCGGCGAAGCATTGGGCTATACGATGGAACAGTTATTTGAAAATGGAGCACTCGATGTCTTTTATACGCCTATTTTTATGAAGAAGAACCGCCCTGCAGTTATACTAACGGTCATTGCAACGATTCAGAATGAAGAGAAACTTGCGGATATGATTCTGCGTGAGACAACGACTCTGGGGATAAGAAGAAGCCGTTGTCAAAGATACTGTATGAACAGAGAAATCGTCAAGGCCTCTACGGAATTCGGAGATGTCAGGGTAAAAGTGGCATCTAGAAATGGTATTGTTAAGTATGCTCCTGAATACGATGATTGCAGAAATATGGCTAGAAAAACAGGGCAGACTTTTATTGAAGTTTATAATGCCGTGTTGAGACAGGTTGTTGAGGGGTGAGACCAATTTGGGGCAAAATGGGCATGCCTCGGGTTGTATCGGGTGCCGCCAGTACGATAGTGGCTGTACGGATTATGAGAACACATTTAATATATAAAAAATATGAATTAGGGGTGTTGCTATGATTGAAACGTTAAACCCGACTCAACCGTCAGCAAGTTGCTGAGCGCCGAAAATTGATGCTGGTCAGCATCAACCGGAGATCAACACGGAAAATTGTCATATCTGCGGCCAACCGCTGGACTATTTAAGTGTGGGTAAAGAAATGACCTGTCACCAATGCTAGGAGCAGCGTGTCCCAAGGATCAGGAAACAGCGAAAACCATGACTGTTGTTGGCAACATCGTTCATGCCATTGCCAGTCTCACTGGCCCCCGTGTTGCTGTAAGGCTTTTGTCAGGGCTGCCCTCACTGAGGCCGTAGCATCAGCTCAAACGCTCTTTAATGTCTCCTTGGTTGTGACCGATCAGATCGTTTGTACCTATAGCGCACGACACCCTCATGAATGTCGAGCAGATAAATGCCCCTATTATCATTTCATGTGACGATTGGAACTTCTTTGTCTTTAGGAAGTTTGACGATAAACTCGGTTTCTTGACCAACGTTACTCTGTACAGTGATCGTGCCTTGATGGAGGAGCGTGATCTGGTGGACCAGTGCCAGACCAATGCCCGTTCCTCCAGTTTCGCGGGTTCGTGATTTGTCGGCACGGTGAAAACGTTCGAAAATTAAAGGAAGGTCTTCTTTAAGGATGCCTCTGCCTGTGTTCTTTATCCTAATCTCGGCAAAATTAGGTATTTGTATAAGCGTGACGGTGATTTGTCCGCCGACATTTGAGTACCGATAGGCATTGTGAACGAGATTATAAAAGAGCCTTGTCAGAAGGCGCCCGTCCCCCGTCGTAGTTACAAGTTCTGAGGGAACGTTCCAGTTCAAGGTTAATTCTTTTTTTGAATAAGCGGCTGGAGACTGTGGATCACTTTTCCAAGAAGATGCTTCAAATCGACGGGTTCGTGGATTAACGTTAAAGCACCTATTTCTGCAACATTTAAGTCTTTGAGGTCAGTGGATAGGTCAACCAAGCGGTCTATTTCCTCTAGAATGGAAGCGAGATTTTCCTCATCGGCAGGTAGGACGTTGTCTTGGAAGGCTTCGATATAGCTTTTGATCGAGGTTAATGGAGTACGCAGTTCATGGACGATGTCTGCGGTGAATTGCTTGCGGAGAGTTTCTTGGCGATTTAGATCGTCGACCATTGAAGGTCATAGGCAGTATAAAGAGTGTGGTGATCAATTCGCTAGAAATTTCTTAAAAGGATTAGCTAAAAGAATCAGGGGATAGCTGCTAACACTTACCGTAACATCAGGAATGACAAGCTGTGAATATACTGATAATTTGTGATATACTATGGGATGTTATAAAGCTTAATGGAGGTTAATATATGGATCACGGACAGGAACAATTTTTAAGTTATATTTTAGAAAGAGTAAAAGATGACAAGGTAGAGGAAGCAAAAGTATTACTTGTTGAAAACTTTAAGAAGCTGACAGAAGGCAATTTTACACAGGGTGATATTGTGCAGTTTATTCCTAAAATGATTGCTTTGCTGAAGCCGGAAAAGTTGGAAGAAGTACAAACGGTTGTAATGCAGTTTGCTGAAAATTTTAGTCATCTACTACCTAACAACAAACTTGGATAATTCCCAATAGCCGCTGATTAATTTTGCACCTTATTCTAGATAAGCAAAAAGAGTTTCTCCCGATCATTCCCAGATACGAGAAGGGCGAAACTAGCTTGGTAAAGAGGAACTGTGGGACTTGAGGGATGTTCTGGGTGGAATGAGAGTCTAGAATAGGAATTGAGTATAAATCTGAGTTGGTAGATTTTGACGCTTTAATTAGCGTCTTTTTTATTGCCCTCAAACAAAGAGGTATTTATCGCCTAATGAAAAATCATAAAATACATTGGTGCATTATGTGTGCCCGATGGGGGATTAAGAGTCCTTTCCATTCTATTCCTTACAGAAACAGGGCAACCCCTTCCCATCGTTAATGGGGCGGTTCAGCTCATTGATCGGGTCATTGTTCGGGCAATATTAACACGTCCTGTTTCGAGAGCTTTCTTCTTTTTAGAACCAACCGGTACCGAAACCTGCGAATTTGCAAGCATAATCGGAATTGATTGCCCCAGTGCTGTGACCGGTGTCGCTTGCCAAGAAGGGTAACGGGTATCTCTTAATCTCTGCGCTGATCCTAGGCTTACTGTTTGATTATTTGTTTTACGGGAAACCGCTTGGCTTGTCCTATCCGCTTTACATGATCACACTCTACGCCCTGTTATTCTGGAATATGCGGCATACTCAACCGTTGAAAATTGATGCGAAGTTGCTTTTGGGTATACCGATTATTGCCCTTTCATTTACTTATTTTATATACTCCAATCCGATTTTTGCGGTTTTGAATTTCTTGATGATTCCTAGTCTCTTAGTTGCCCATACCTTGCTTCTGACGTCTAACCACCGCTACAAGTGGTTTGAATCCCGATTTTTGTTAGAGGTACTTCGTATTTAACAAATCTTTCGTATGATGTTGTGCCAAGGCTCGTAGACTTTGCGAACAATACCTCCGATCAGGTGTTGGCCAACCAACTGAAGAACGAGCTTAAACATAAAAAGCAAGCTCTGGAAAACGCGAAACCTTGGCAGTCGTTCAATCTTTCTATGGATAGAGCTAGGAACTATTTAGCGTGGAACTAAGAAAGAGGAGCTATGTGGGCAGGAGATGAATAGTTCGAAAAGGCTGGTGCAAATGATTGCTACCAGCCTTTTGTTGGTTTTCGTTCCTATTTTTTAGAAGCATTTTAGTTTCCAGAAGTTTACTAATGAAATTATCATCAAAATGCCATATACTTGAGCAAGTAAAGTATTGAGGTGGTAAAACAAATGGATCATTTATTTCAAGAACAAGCCCAAGAGTTACTGAAGATTTTCTCGCAATTTAAACGGTCAAGTGGGCAACAACCTTTTTCTAAGCTTGGGATCAAACCCAGTGAATTTTATTTGCTTCACTTGCTTATAGAGCATGGTGACGATCCATCCTTAGGCATGAGGGTTACCGAGATTAGTGAAAAGCTTGGGATTACACCTAGTGGCGTTACCCACAGCATTAATTCACTAGAAAAGAATGGGTTTATTGAACGATTAGCCGACCCAAAGGATCGACGGATCGTATTGGTCAGGGCTACGGAGAAAAGTAAGAAAATCATCAAACAGCTCTATGCTGAGCGAGTCCAATTTATTGAAGGTTTAGTGACTTTTTTAGGAGAGAGTGATAGCAAAGAATTCATTCGACTATTTTCAAAAGCCCTCGATTATTTTAAAGAAAGCAGGAAGAAGTAATGGAAACGAATCGGAAACGCAGTATTTTAATTCTTGGATTACTCTTAGGGATGTTCTTTGCAAGTTTGGATCAGACAATCGTGGGGACCGCCATGCCCCGAGTCGTTTCAGATTTGCAAGGGTTAAATATCTTTGTGTGGGTAACAACGGCCTATATGTTAAGCTCGACGACCGTTGTACCAATTGCAGGTAAATTAGCGGATATTTTTGGTCGCCGTATCATGTACGTCTCGGGTATTGTGATCTTTATGGTGGGGTCGGCGTTATCTGGACAAGCACATTCTATGACGTCGTTAATCTTATCCCGTGCTCTTCAAGGTGTGGGCGGTGGAATCATGATGCCAATGGCCATGACCATTGTTGGAGATATATTTCCGCCAGCTCAAAGGGGTAAATGGCAAGGAATCATGGGCGCTCTATTTGGCCTTTCTTCTATAGTTGGTCCAACCATCGGAGGTTGGATTGTCGACCATTCTTCTTGGCGTTGGGTATTTTATATTAACATTCCCGTTGGGATACTAGCTGCGGCCACGATCTTTGTGGGTCTCTCCGGTGAACAACGCGCAAAAGAGAAAGCCATCACCATTGATTATGCGGGAGTTGTGTCGCTCATTTTTGGAGTCGTGCCCCTATTACTGGGTTTAAGTCTGGGCGGGAGAGACTATCCCTGGGGCTCTTGGCAAATCCTGACCCTCTTTGCAACGGCAATCATCTTCTTAAGTGCCTTTGTGATGGTTGAGAAAAAAGCCGCCGACCCGATCTTAAGTCTGCATTTATTTGAGAACAAAGTATTTACTACGGTTAATATTGTTGGTTTTCTCATGGGCTTTGGTATGTTTGGAGCGATTATGTTCTTACCCTTGTATCTCCAAGGTGTACTGGGCGTAAGCGCAACATCCTCAGGCAATACCATGATTCCGATGATGGCGGCCATGATGATAACAAGTATTTTGGGGGGCAAACTCGTCACTAGAATTCAGTTCCGCGTACAGCTCGCCCTGGGAATGGCCATTATGGCCATTGGGTTCTACTTGATGAGTACCATGAATGTTAGCACGAGTCAATTAACGGCGATCGTTAACATTATTGTCTTAGGATTAGGAATGGGCTTAGTGATGCCAACGCTGACAATTGCAGTCCAGAGTGTCTTTCCTCCCTCTGAAAGAGGGGTTGTTACCGCTGCAACTCAATTCTTTCGTAGTATTGGAAGCACCCTTGGGATGACGATTCTCGGAGTGGTTATGAATCAATACTCGGCAAGTTCTTTAAGAGGAAACTTTTTACCAACGGTTCAAGCGATTCCTGGTATCCAAGCAAGCCCTTTTGCGGGTATGCTTGCAAAGGCTGAAACTGATCCACAAGGGTTATTTAATATGCTGCTTAGTCCTGATGCTCTAAAAAGCATTCCTCAACCGTTACAACAAATCATGATGCCTCCGTTGAAATTAGCCTTAGCAAACTCTCTGCATTATGTGTTTCTAGTAGCAATGGGTATTGTATTTATTGGGACCTGCGTTAGTTTGTTTATGGGAGATGCAAGAATTGAGGTCGAAGGAAATTCAAAAACAAGGGTCAAACTGGAACCTGACTTGAATCATGCTTAAATCAAAAGGCCATTGCAACGAATGCAATGGCCTTTTCAATTGGTTTAAAAAGGCGAATGGGGTAGGTTGCCTTAAACATGCATTCCTTCCTGGTCATTCATTGAAAATCCATCTCTTTTAACATCATTGATATTTAATGAATCATCGTTTGCTACAATATTCTTAAGTTTTTTAACGGCCCCATAAGCTTCTTTTAATGAAAGCTTATCACCTCTCCCGGAAATAACCCATAACGTTTTATACCCCTTAGGTATTGTTAGAAGCTTATCTTCACCTTTGCCATCCGTAAAATAGACTAACAAATTAACCTTGTGATGATTGGCATATTCAAAAACCGGGGTAAACCGGGTGCCTCCTCTGATGTTAATTCGATCGTTTATGTCCTTTGCCGATTTGACGTTATACACACGTCTGATTTCACTGTCACATTCTACAATCGTAAGTTCATGATTATAGTTTTTAACGATATCCAGGACTTCTTTAATGGCTTGATGAAATTCTTGATCACTAATGCTGCCGCTGATGTCAAGGGCAACAACAATGTTTGCTTTATGACTCCTGAGTTGACCTCGTAAATCTAATCGATCGGGCTGTCTTCTATTTCTTCTGGTGATCGTCTTCTTTTTATGGCTTTCAACCGTTCCCATCAATTTCTTAAGATATAAATTCCAAGGCAATTCACCTCTGCTGTTTTTAAGGGAGGAAATCATGCTTTCTAAATAGTTTGGAATGCTGCCTTTTTGAGCATGACTAATAAACTTCTCCGTAAATTTTTGAAGAGTTTTTTCATCGATATCACTGGAATCTTCCCAAAGGTCATGGGCTTTTTCAGGATGATACTCTGTTTCTATGGTTTCGTCCTGATCACGATCAGGGGTACCGCCGTTAGCAGTCCCGGTTTTATCTTTGCTATCATCAGTGTCATCACTATCATCAGTATCACGTTCATCGGCAGCATCCTCATCTGCTTCCAGCAGGTCCAGGGCAGTTTGAATCCCTTCTAGATAATACTCGAAAGGTTTAAAGGGCAAGAGTTTTAAAGAATACTTTAGATTGACCCATTCTAAGGTCACAGCGTAGGGGGGGAGATGATCTAAATAAGTATTGACGACGACATTCATGGCCATATTGATGGCTAAGGTGCTGTAGTCAGCCTGGAATTCTTTGGCTCTTATTAAATGTAGGGATACTATATGGAGTATTTCGTGTTTAATCGTACTTTCCATTTGTTTGAGATTTAGATTTAAAAAAATGATGGGGTTAAAATGTAGAACATACTTAGCCCCTTTAAAATTCACAGCAGTAGGGCTGCTGATATCAAAGCGGATTTCTCTGGACATTTGCATCAAAAAATAGCCATAGAAATTATCTTTGTCTTCCATAAGACTTAAGCTTACTTGATCGACAAGGCTGAAAAACTCTTTTGTAAACGATTTGGGTATAGTTACCTTGGCCTGTGCATCGTTGCGTTTTGCTTTTAAATAAGTCTTGAAAATAATATCTGTTTTTTCGATTAGCTCTTGAACTTGGTTATCAAAAAAAGTTTCCATAGATTAGGACCTGATTAAACGATAAGCTTCAAAATAGGATGCGATGAACGCTTCATTTTCTAGGGCGTGTTTGTATACTTCAGGATAACTGTTTTTAATATCCTTCATGAGGCCTATCTTTAAATCGACAGGATATAGGTTCAAAAACTCAATCAGCGTCTCTATATAAAACTTAGAATCCTCTCGATCATATAAGATAGTTGCTTCTAAGTCTTTGAGAATATTCTTGGCGGATAGATAAAGCCTGGTATGGCTTTCGTTTTTTACTTTGTCTCTGATCGATTCAGGAAGAGAATTTTCTGAAAAAACATCTTGATAGGCTATGAGTGAACGATGATCGGCTTCCACAAAGCTCACGAGCTCTTCGGCTATTAATCGCCCGACATTTCCTTTGACAACATTTAAAAACACGGAGCGAGGTATCGAAGATTTTTTCTCCTGATACATTTTATAACTGCTGGAAATTCGCTCGTAACTTCTGGGGGTTGCTCTTAGATCATCCTCGTTGATCTTATGCAAATAATCGGGGAAAGTGGAGATAAACTCGATAACCTTTTGCTCAATTCCGGCATCGATAGCCCAATCCAGCCACTGATGATAATCTGGCTCCATAGATAACCAGACAAATCGATTTTCTTGGGCGGCGTCCATATCGACGACTTGATAATCAAAATCCGAACCATATTTGCTGGAAGGATTCATAGCGGCTAATATCTTTACACCTTCAGGTAACTTATAGCCATTAATTTCTCGATTAAGGACTAAATTCATAAGTTCCTGCTGGACGGTATGTTCACAGCGATTGATCTCGTCGATAAATAACAGAACGATTTTTCCTTGAGATGTTTCTTCATCAATTTCCCTGAGCTTATGATGAACAGCATAGACTGTCGCTTTCTTTTCAACCTGAGCTTCTTTATCATTGACGCCTACATAAGATTCTATCGTTGGCAGACCCCCTATTTCACCTTCCTTAAGGAGATTCCCATTGATGACAATTAAACTCCAATGGTTTTGTTGAGCAATTTCCTTGGCTAACGCTGTTTTTCCGATTCCGCTTTCCCCGACGATTAAGGGGACTTCTCCAGTCGATAGTACTAAGTCAACACTTTTTAAGGTGTCTGCAAAATTCATGATGTCTCACTCCTATAGCATCTTCAGCTTCTCATCGACCGCTATTTTTTTTGCCTTTTTACTGCCATATTTATAAATAAACATGAGCTTGTCCATGGGCATCAGGTCGCTTTCTTTATTAATATAACGGCAATTTAAAAAGTCCCTAACATATTTTTCTTCAACATCTTCATTAGCTAAGGATTCCTTTAACACTTGTTCTAATTCATCGGTAGAGACTTCGTTCATGACATAGTTAATCACTAAACTATTGACTTTCAAAAACTCTAAGATTTTAGGTCGATCTAAATCCTTGATAAAGGTAATAGCCCTCTCATTATTCTTAATCGCCAGAAGCTCGGCATGATGGCTAGGAGAATTGATATATCTTAAGGCGTCATAACTGATTTTTACAGCCTCTTCTTGGACACATTCGCAAGGTTCTTTAAAAAACTTTATGGAATCGTAATTTTTCCGTATAGCTAATAATTGCAATTCCTCACTTGGATTCTTAACATATTTAATAGCCCAGCCAGCTTGATTGATCGCTAACTTGATTAACTCATCGCTTGGATTTTTAATGTACTCTAAGTTAACCCAGCCATCATTGATCGCTTTGATCATCATATCTTCTGTAGGGTTATTTATAAATTGAATCGCTCGACCATTATTGTCTAAAGCTAATTTCTGCATCTCCTCAGTTGGATTTTCTATATATTTTAAGGTGAGTCCATTTTGTTTAACTGCCAATAACTTTATCTCATCTGTAGGATTATTTATATAGGCTATAGCATTGGGATTATTCTTTATCATTGTAATTAGCTTTTCCTTTTCCATAATGTTACTTTCCTTCTGTTATTGTTTTTATGATTGCTTAGTATTATTAACATTAATATATCTTTTAAGTTAATCTAAATAGTATTGCCCTTTACCCACTTTGCCACCACAAATCCAGGATTTCCTTCTCTTTTATCCTCGATAGCTAGGGCCTCAGCTGTTGTTTGAACATTTGGTGGGAAGAAAAGACATTCTCCAATTTCGACAGCTCCGCCGATTTGCCAGGAACATATTTCCTCTTTGGTATAAAGGGTAGCACGGGCGAAGACAGAAGTGGGGTTGTTACGAACTGCCTCCGCATAGTATTCACTCCAGGCACTCATGCCGGCGATGAGGCCGATCATCATACAGCCCCTAGACTTTAAACGATTAAAAAGTTTTTGCAAGACGTTTTCCGGTTTAGGTACGAATTCAAAAGCGGTCATGGAAAAAATCCCATCATAGGTTTCAAGTTGATCTAGAATTTCTGTAATATCCGCATTCCACCAGTGAACAGGCTTAGCTTTTGAGTTGTTTTCCTCAATGGTCGCTATTTTCTTTTTGGCCAGAGCCATCATTTCACTGGAAATATCCATAGCAGTGACCTCATATCCCTCTTGCACAAGCAAGCTGGTATATTGTCCAGTACCACATCCGATCTCAAGAACCTTTGGCCCTGGTGCTTTAAACATGGACTGGGCCAGGTGACGTTCAACTTGATCAGATACTGATCCAAGCTCAGTATCATACCAGGAATCATAATGTGTAGCTACGTGGTCAAAAAGTGCTTCGTTCATTCGCAATCACCCTCATGTTCCTATTTCCTATTTTTATCTATAACTTTCTACTTTTTGCTTTGTAATTCCTTCTTTACTAGGTCTTCGACTTTTTTTGCTATTTTCTAATATCCTGGAAGGGAATAAACAAATCACGCGGAAATATTAAAGGATAACTCGGAAAATAAAGATTAGTGTCTAAAATGCCTCCCTATCGGAAAAGCAAATAACAATAGGACTGTGAATGGCAAATGAGGAGTGTATTAGTTTATGATTAATGGAAAAATGAAAAAACTATTGCCATCAATCGATGTATGGCTCAAAGAAGCAAAAACTGATCCAGCGGCTTTACAGGAAGGGATGTTCTTAGTTCATAATGGCGTTGTGCGCCAAACGCCCAAAGCCAAGGTACGCCAAGGAATTGATGACGGTTCGATGGTGAAGGGAATGGAATTTGCTTATGATGCGGCAAAGGTTGATGCGGCGATTATTGAAACCTATAAGATGGACGGTATTTTCCATGTCAGGGTTTGGCTTAATGAAGGCCAGCTTGAACTTGGCGACGACATAATGTTTGTGCTGATAGGCGGCGACATTAGACCACATGTTGTTGATGCCCTGCAATTCCTGGTTGAAAAGATTAAAAGCGAATGTGTTACTGAAATTGAACAAAAATAGTAATTATTTTTGGGGGCACAATATGAGCTGAACGCGGAAGAGCGGTCCAAGGAAGAAGCGTTCGAATATGTTTATAAACCGTGCGTCTATGCGGGACGTCCATGAAAACAAAATCAAGATGAATGATGCGGTTTCGAAGTTGCTTAAAGAGTTCGGCATCTTCAGCGAGGCCCCTTATTAGATGACGATTACGCTTTTCCAGAGCATGATTGAGGGCAGAAAATATACTCGCCGTGCCAACACTGAAATCACTCATTATTTCATTGAGCATATTGGTCTTGACTACGGCAAGAACGCTCTGACGAATGCGTTACGCCCAACGCAGGAAAATATACAGTATTACTATGAGCAGACTGGCAACAAGTCGAATAGTATACGAGAACATCGGTTGGATTTTCCAGGGTAACCCTAAATATTACGATATTATCGGTGTAGTAACCGACCTGGATGTCCTAACGTGGAGCACAAAACAGATGCGGAATCTTTCAGCTCAAATTAATGACATATGTCTAAATAGCCCTAATGTGCGTTTGTAAAATACTATATTTTTTAAACTCAACTAATAGTGTTTTAGAGGTTTCGCAGAAAGAGTTAGGAGATCTACTTGGAATACATCGTGTAACATAAACCATATATTTAATGATCTTAAGGATAAAGGCATTATCGAATCTCAGAAGTGTAAAAAGAGAATTAACGTTTTAGACATTGAGAAACTATTCGAGCAAATTAGACTTGAAGAGCAAGAAATAGAATAGAAATATAGATAATTACCCAAACTCATCAGATAAAGCACAGGGGAGAATCGCCCTGTGCTTTATTTTGAGGGTGTGTTATCGATGAAGATATTGAAAATAATGCAGGAATTCGTGCTCTGTTTTTGATAGTATCTACTTAATAAAGAGATCATTCTAAGTCGTCCGAAATATTAAAAAGGATCTCTTTGTTTATGAAAGATATCACAGAAACTAGAAGAATACATGGGAAGACAACTCGTCCCCCTAGAGCCAGTAAAGCGGAAAGATTATTAAATTTTTAAGGCCGGGAGGGATTATAAGTATAATTTTTGGTGAAGAACTTCATAATGTAATTCAGGATATTGAAGAGTGGGATCTAAGTGCGCTTACACATAGATTTCGCAAAAGTACAAACTTACGAAATTCCACGACCCCCTTGTCTTTAGGGAGTCCTCCGCATTTCTAATGGCTGTTAAGGCTTGAAAATATTCTATATAAAGGAGACCAAAATGGAACACGAGTATATCGAAATAGTAGGTGCACGAGAGAATAATTTAAAGAATATCAGTTTGAAAATTCCGAAGAAGAAGATAACGATTTTTACTGGAGTGTCAGGGTCGGGCAAGTCATCGATTGTATTTGAAACGATTGCCCAGGAAGCTGGCCGGCAATTGAATGAAACCTTTAGCAAATTTATTCAAGGTTTTTTACCTAAGTATGGTCATCCGGATGTTGATGCAATTGAAAACCTATCATTAGCGATTATTGTTGATCAAAAAAGAATAGGCGGTAACTCACGTTCAACTCTCGGCACAATAACGGATATCAATCCATTACTCAGGCTGCTGTTTTCACGAATCGGGCAGCCGCATATAGGCCCTTCCTATTATTTTTCATTTAATGACCCAAATGGAATGTGCAAGACATGTGAGGGTATCGGCAGGATTGTTACGCTTGATCTTGACAAAGCGTTGGATAAAGAAAAGTCGTTAAACGAGGGAGCGATTTTGTTGCCGGGCTTTACACCTGGCACATGGCAGTGGAAAATGTATGCCGCAACCGGCTTTTTTGATTGTGATAAAAAAATTAAGGATTATTCGCAAGAGGAATACGACAAGCTTGTATATTGTAAACCGGAAAAAATCAAATCGGCGATCGTTGAAGGAATGAACTCCACCTATGCAGGGCTTGTTGAGAAATTCATAAGTCAGAACATCAAAACCGAGTTTGAAAAATCAGAGGCATCAAAGAAGAAAATTGCTCCGTTTATAACTGAAAAGCAGTGCCATGATTGCGGGGGCAAACGATATAACGAAAGTATTTTATCGTCGAAAATCATGGGATATTCAATTACGGATTTTACGGCTCTGCAGGTGGATAAGCTCATGGAATTAATACAAAAAGTTAATGATACTAACGTAAAACCGATTATTAAAAATCTGACTGAGCGATTGAACGATTTAATTCAAATAGGGCTTGCTTATGTAAGCTTGGATAGGGAAACTTCCACATTATCCGGCGGCGAATCACAACGTGTTAAAATGGTCAAGCACCTTACAAGCAGCTTGACGGATGTAATGTATATTTTTGATGAGCCAAGCATCGGATTACACCCCAGAGATGTGCACAGGCTTAACGAACTGCTGGTAAAATTACGGGATAAAGGCAATACGGTGATTGTGGTTGAGCATGATCCTGATGTGATAAAGATTGCCGATTATATTGTTGATATTGGGCCTAAAGCTGGTACAAACGGCGGTAGGATCATGTTTGAGGGCGGCTATAGCGACCTTCTGAAAGCCGAAACACTTACAGGCGAATATATTGGAAGGAGCCTGCCGATTAAGAGTAAGCCCAGGACAAGTAATGATTTCTTTGAAACGAAAAAGAGTAGTTTACACAATTTGAAAAATGTCAGTTTAAGAATCCCGAAAGGTCTATTCACTGTTGTTACAGGAGTTGCCGGTTCGGGCAAGTCTACGCTTGTTAATGGTGTCTTTGCGAAGGAATATAAAGATGCCATCATTATCGACCAGTCCGCAGTCAGCGCAAATTTGCGGTCAAATCCGGCGACCTTTACTGGAATAATGGATCATATACGTAAATTATTTGCTGATGAAAATAAGGTAAGCGCCGGATTGTTCAGTTATAATTCAGAGGGCGCATGTGAGGCATGTAAAGGGCGGGGTTATATAGAAACAGATCTTTCCTTTATGGATTCGGTTGAAACCCTCTGTGAGGAATGCGGCGGCAAACGGTTTAAGTATGAGGTTTTGGAGTATAAGTATAATGGCAGGTCGATTGCTGAAGTGCTTGAAATGACAATTGCAGAAGCCGTTGACTTTTTTATACAAAAAGAAATTAAAAACAAGCTAAAGTATATAGTTGATGTCGGCCTTCATTACATGACGCTGGGACAGCCGTTAGACACCCTTTCCGGCGGAGAGTGTCAACGCTTAAAGCTTGCCAAGGAATTAAGCAAAAAGGGCAACATCTATATCATGGACGAGCCTACAACTGGTTTGCATATGTCCGATATTACCGGCATTTTGACCATTGTTGACCGTCTTGTTGACAAGGGCAACACAGTTATCGTCATAGAACACAACCTCGATGTAATTCGTAATGCCGACTGGATTATTGACGTAGGTGTTGAGGGCGGCAGCAGAGGCGGACAGGTTCTTTTTGAAGGAATACCTGGTAACTTGAGAAACTGCAACGAGTCAATTACTGCAAAATACTTGTAAACGAGTGGGAGTTTAGTCAGAAAATTATTCAATCCCGATAAAATTATCTTATCTTATCGAGCGGCAAGAAAGGGAATAAGTCCAAATATAAGATTAACTCCTTCTACATAAAATATTCCATCATCGTACATGGGTAAGCTCCGCAAATTCTATTTACCATAAAGGGGGAGCTTTTAAAGCTCCCCCCTTATCTATTATTAGAAGATCACGCCTAAAGCGATAAGGATCAGGATTGCAACTGCGATAATTGCTACGCCTGCTCCTGTGCCGACAACAGGGGGAGGACAACATACCGGGGGAGGACAACACGCTCTACCCATTCCATACATAAAAAGTTCCTCCTTTCAATTTAGAATACGATTCCCATTGCAATAAGCAGAAGAATAATCACGACTACAATTGCGATTCCTTCTCCAAAATGGTGTCTTGGTCTGCAACTATCATCTACATCAACACCGCCGAATGCCATTTGCATTTCCTCCTTTGTTAAGAGATAGTACATAATATGCATAAATTGGGTAGAATGTAACTAAATGACAGAAACATAACTCCTGACAAGTTGGTTTAATGATGGGTAATTTGTAAGGGTGGTTTAAGTGTTTTTTGTGGAGGATGTAGAAAGGAGAGCTTAGTCGCTCTCCTTTTTTGTTGTGTGCCCAACATAGGCGCTTACTAGTCGATGCAAGTCCGATACGGGGGTTGATTTCCTTTAGTGTCTCGAAATAGAATATTGCTCCGGGCAAAGTGTATCAAACCAAACCAAAAAATAATTTAACTGAAATTAAATTAAACTAGGATTGATGAAAAAGTGTAAATAACGAAGACCTAACCGTATGAAAATGACTTCTAATTCCGAATAGAAATAGAGCTATGGATGAAGTATCGAAGTAGTCTGATAATAGGCATGAATATTGCATAGAATATCTGCTATGGCATCCCTCCTCAATGTACCCTCACAACTGGCCTCATCGGAAACGGTGGGGGCCCTTTTTCATATTCCGGCAAAACATTACCTTTTATAAAGTTAATACAGTTATGTAGTAAGAGAATATCCGAGTGCGCAATTTAGGTATTGAAACGAGGTTTTCTAGTGAAACTCACAACCTATGAACGAAAAACTAAGATCACGAATGCAAAAAATGCAACTGTATGCGGGCTACTAATCCCCGACTAACAGGGAGGGATATGCGTGTCCGAAGAATTAATCAAGCAAATCGAAGAATTACGCTTAAACATGATTAGGATTAAAGAAGGTAAATCTTATACGGATCCAGAAGTCCTAGCAGCAAGTCAAGAGTTGGATGCTATTTTAGATAAGTACCAAGAAGTGATGCTGAAAAAGGCGGATAAGTATTAGAAAAAAAAGAAACCCTCGGCGGGTCTCTTTTTTTTGCCATTTTATCACCATACATATTTCTTATGCTAGTCTATTTCTATCATTTATGTAAGCCAAGGTGCTGATAAATTGATTTTAAAATTGTTATGTCATGTCCAAGACTTTGAGCGTCGTACTGATCAGGTATGCCTCGGGCATATAACCAAGATGCGTTGTTTGCTAATTTAGTATTCAGATTTTAAAAAAATAGAAAAATACTAAAAGCTTTGGTTTTAGTACGGGTTACTTGCCGTACTGGGAAAACTCCTGGGATTCCTTTGATTAAGCGACCAATTATTCTGACAGAACTTTCAAAGCATCATCTAGAGCAAGGAGATATTGTGGTGGCAAGTCCTTAACCAATTCCCGGATTTGTTTAAAGGTCTTGCGATGTGCATCAAGAGCCTGAGCATCTTGCGGGTAACAAGAGTCCACCAAACTGACTAGTGCTTCAGCCTCTTTGGAATGCCCATGCTGGCTCAGATAGTCATAAAGAGGAAGGGCAAATTTGAACACATCATTGGTCGTTTTAATCGTAAAAGACATTCTGGTAACCTCCACTACAATCATATTAATTTAAAAGTTACTTGGATATTTGAGTACGGGTGTTACTTTTTATCTAAGTATTTAAAACATTTCCCTTTTTATAAAAGAGTAGGAAAAGGAAATAGCCTGAAGCAAAAAGGTTAATGTATCCAATAGTAAAAACAATCCTAAGTACCAAATTGGGATTAAATAACTGAAAGAATAATCCCAAACCATTCATATATGAAAAAATAACATTCGAAAAATAAAATAAAAACTCCATTAATAAAAAGGCAATCATTAGCCAATAGCCACCCTTTTTATGCTTAATAAGCAGTATATACGCAATTAGAAAAAGAGCTAAAACTAATCCCATAGGTAAATTCACCAACTTCTTTAAATCAGAAGTTTTATGATAATATAGTTGAAAAAAATAAGGTATTTGGGCAATAAAATTTACTATGGTTATCCAAAATAATACTTTTATCTGACCATTTGCATCCTTGTTCCACATAACGTTAGAACCTCCATGATTTATAGGATTCTTTCTTTATCTCTCATCCTACTTCGCAAGTATCCTGCGAATGCGAAATATCATAGTGATATTTTACCATTTGAACCTTTAGGAAACAAATTTTTTACCGAAGAAAGACAAACACACTATATAGGGTTGTGGTCCACTTAAGCCCCACTGTGGAGATAGCTCCAAGAAAGCATAATCTCTTACCCTCAGAAGTTGAGGCGTTGCAACAAGCCATTTCTAATGACTTCATGAAAGATCAGGGTTGGTCATCTGACGAACAAGGCCGCATTAAGAATAATAAGGGTCGAACTATTTTTAAACCGGGATTCGTGACTCCTATCCAAAAAACACTTGAGAATAACGAGAAATAAAGGAATACCCATAGTTCATGAAAACGATTGTATAATCCTGTAATAACACATTTGTAGGATAATTGGAAGTTCACTAAATGGGAGTTTAGCGAATGAAAAAGGGAATTTCTAAAAAAGAATAATATATTTGCAGAATGCAAAAACTAAATGAAAAATGAAATGGGTGATATTGTGACAATAGATTCAAATTTAATATTTTGGCCTGGTTTAGCTATTGTATTTGGTATACCAACTTTTATATTTATCCCGAAAGAACAATATAAGAAGTTTCTGATTTTCGGATTTGTTCTTGGTGGAGTAGTGGATGTTATGACTATTGTCATTATTGGAAATATGTTAGGAGCATTTTCATATATTGCAGGCCCGCTTGAAGCATTTGGAATCCCAGTGTTTATACCAATAGCCTTCACATTTGTTTGGATGCTTTTTTTATACTTTTTGCCAGTAAGAGTCGAATTTCTAATACCTTACGTTGCAGGATTTGTTGGTTTCGCAGTGATGTTAGGGTTTATTCAGCAAAATCTGGGTTATTTCAAATTTGGTCAAGGTACTATTCAATCTGTAATATCGCAAATCATATCATTTGGCATATGGTTTTCAGTTTCTGCATTAATCTATCGAATTTATAATAAGAAACTTCCTGCTTGAACAACTTCGCTAAAGACCCATATTTTGAACGTATCTTTGAAACTTTTAACTTCTAGTTATTCTTATACCCATCAGTATAAATGCCGTCCCACTTCTTATTCAGTGTCGGACGGCATTTGTTGTAAATATAATTAGTCTCTAAAATCGAATAATATACAGTAATTGAATACATTCCAACTTATTCCAATGTTAAATATCAACACATAGGGGGAATTGAGCCCTCGTCATGAAGTAAACTTTGCATAAGCCAGTGTAAGTAATGTTTCAAACTTACGATGATAGACATTCGCACCCTTTCATCCTACTTCCGCTAATTCTTAAAAATTGACAAACCTTTTTCGGGAAGCCTATACTTATTGGGCTTAGACGAATACCTATTAATAGGAAGTGGATTTATGCCATCAATGAAGGACCAATACTGCTCTTCAACTATGAACGATGATGATCTTCAGAAGGTCACGGTGGGCAAGCTAAAACCACACAATGCAGCGATCAACCTCGTCGAGTACGACACACATTGGCCTCATCTATTCGAACGGGAAGCTAAGCGTATCATTTCCGCACTTGGAGGCAAGGCATTGCTGGTGGAGCACATCGGCTCAACCTCAGTGCCCGGACTGTGTGCTAAGCCAATCATTGATATACTGCTTGTAGTGGCAGATTCTTCGAACGAATTGTCCTATGTTCCGGCATTGGAGGTAGCCGGTTATACACTGCGCATACGGGAGCCTGAATGGTTCGAGCACCGTGTGTTCAAGGGACCTGATATCGACATTAACCTGCACGTGTTTAGTGAGAGCACATCAGAGGTCGAGCGTATGATACGCTTTCGCGACTGGCTACGTGCCAACAATTCCGACCGGGATAAATACGCGCATACCAAACGCAGTTTGGCTCAACGTGTTTGGCGGCATGTACAGAACTACGCGGATGCCAAAACCTCGATAATCCAGGAGATAATGGACAGAGCGAATTCAGAATGAACATGAAGTCAGTGGCTAAAACTTTTCTTCTTAAAATATAAGAAGAAAAGATAAAGTGAATAGTCGGTATTCTGAGCAATAGCGCCGCACTGCATAAAACAATTGATTCCCGACACTTTGCCAAGATGAAAGCAGAGATGGCGTGTAGGGAATCATCAACGTTAATGCGCATTATTCTTATAAAGCGTAGGCGAAAGCTTGGTGCTATCCATGATGTGACGCATTCGTATGTATCAAAAAGAAAGAATGAAGATGATACTGTGAGCGGCTAGTGATGGAAGAAGATTAAGGATTTATTACAATCGCAAAACTGGTGAAAGATTTTATTGCGAAGAAAAGAGTATCTAAGTTTCTACGCATTATCCCACGAATGCGTAGAATATTCTTTCGCTTGACTCAAAAAAGTCAATTTTCCGAGGAGACATTATATTTTCGTTAAACCTGATAAGCAAGATTTTATCAGAAATCTGTTAATCCGTTAAAAACAAGGAGGTTTCTGTAATTCTTTAAATATACCAAGTGGATACTTCCTCACCAGTGGCACGGTCCGTCTGTGGCGGATTTTGGGCAGGATAGCCAATAGCACATCCATCTAATCTATATTCCCCAATAGGGATATTAAGCAGATTGCAAAACTCAATATCTTGTTCCATTTGGGTAGTTATTGATACTAGATGAAAACCAAGGCCTAGAGATGTCGCCTTTAACCACATATTTTCCATACAGTAGGCAATGGATTGATGTTGAACATCTGGAATTCCTCTTTTTTCAGCAACCACAATATAGTATGGTGCGCTTCCAATACCCAAAGGACCTTTCTGAGCAGTCATTTCTAAACGCTTTAGGAATCCTTGTCCTTGAGCTTGTAGTAATGGATTGGAATTCATTTGGGATTTAAATTGTTCGGCTAGGATACTCGCCCGGTTTTTTACAACATTTGATAATTGACTAAGAAGTGGACTGCTTCTTGAAACAATGAAAAATCTTCGTCCATCCCTACCTGTGTTGGCTAACCCTGCAAAAGGAGCAAAAGCTCCTGCTTGTACAATGGCTTCAATGTCCTGTTTAACAGGCATATCTGTAGTAAACATACGGATCGAGCGACGAGCTTTGATGATCTCATCTAGATTTTGGTTAAAAGACATTTAATCATTCCTCCGCATTTGAATTTATTCTAGTAGCTAAATTCGATCTATTTGAAAGCCTGATTTTAAGAAATACTATTCAATCCGCGCGGCAATTGGCAACCATGTCTCTTTAGTCAAAAAACTCTCATCCACTTGCTCTTCTAGTTCTAAAAATCGTTTATATGGGAAACTAAATGAAAGGATGTCTTTGTCGATGAATTTACGTGCCGAGGGATCGGTAAGCCCTATCATGCACTTTGGACTCTCTGCCTCCACTTGATCTAGAGCATAAAGTACCGACTGATGACAGCCAGCACCAAAGTCCACTTTAACATTGTCCTGGGTTGTTTTATCATAATTTGCGAACTGTACAAGAGCGGAAAGTTGGTCTGCATTAACTAAGAATATAATAATATCTGGGGTTTCGCCCTCAACCAATTTTTCTAACGGTTTGAAAACAATATAAGTTTTTGTGGCAACTTCGGGTAATCCAGTAGCAAATTTTGCTGCTAGTTCAGGACTCTTCTTATAAAATTCTCCTTCTCTATCACCTACACCGCCGGTTGACAAAAAATATTCAATAAAGCCCAATCGAAATCGGTTAAAACCAAGTCCAACTTTGCCACCCTGACACGCGGTCGTTTTCTCTTCAAAAACAGCGACGCGGCCTTTGGATGCGGCATTTAACATTGAAATTACGCAGCCCCATTTTCCTTCCTTAAACTGTAGGGACCCTTCAGGTTTGACATCTGTACGGAATACAGCAACGGGTTGGGTTTTAAGTTTTATGGAATCGGCAATCTTGCTTTTCATATTAACACTCCTTATTCTTATTTCCAATTATTAATCTAGCATGTCATATAAGTCGGGTTTTTCATTGCTAAGCAAAACAGCTACCGTTTCATAATGTAAACTCAATCCTTGAATTAAACGTTTTACATATTATTTACCTCCCTTTCGCCTTTATGACTATAACCAATGTCATTTATTATTAGTTGCGATGACAACTAAAATAATAAAAAATAGATAGCTACTTAAGATTATCATACATTTGATTTAACAGGTTTTTCATTTCTAAGACTTTATGTTTTTCTATTCCTATTGTTGCTTCCTCTAGTAATTGCATAGCTTTCGGAACTAATTCATCCCTTAATGCCCAGCCACGATTAGTCAAAAAAATTTGATAAGCTCTTTTATCTACCGGATGAGGCTTTCGAACAATCAATTCTTTCATTTGTAACTTTTCAAGAATGCGATTAGTATTTGGTTTATCTTTAAAGATGATATCTGCTAACTCTTTAGGGCTAGTACCTTCTTGAGCCCATAAACAGTTAAGTACAGACCATTGCTCTGGCGTAATATTATATTCATTGAATCGTTGAAATAATTTATTTTTAAGTTTTGTATTCGTCTTATTTAGAATAAATCCCAATGAATGATCTAACTTAAATTCCATCTATATCACCATCCCAGTTGTCTTGACAACTATATTATATATTCGTAGTTAATTTTCAGTCAATATGTAAGGCTCTATTTATTTTTTAGCAAAATGTATCAAATAATTTAGCTTCAAATTTTAAAGCGATTTTAAGATAGATTTGCGATTTCACGTTTTGCCCCTCATAACGGATAACCCGTATTACTGAAATCAGTTTTGCAATAATTACTAGTCGCAAAATAACACTTAAAATAAGCGCAAATTGCATCCTAAATTGACAGCGACATGATAGGATTAAAATGTGAGAGTGAAAGACTGTACAATAATCGTTTGTTTATTAATAAGCCACAGCACCTAACTTTCAATTATTCTTATACTGCGTAATGGGTTTTGGATTTTATATTTCTCAAACATTTGTGGACTAAAAAGACACGCTTAATACATATTTAAAGCGTGTCTTTTTTTAGCACACTACTAACTATAGATACAAATTATCTAACGGGTTCCGTTTTGAGGTGTAAAGTATCTGATTGGAATATGTATTGACCATCAAATGACAGAGTATCCTTAGGGGACTTACTAAAAAATTTCAATGTAAATCAACTGACTTACATTTTATGTAAAGGATCACACCTTTAATACGATGTGATCCTTTGTATTTTAATTCCACCGTATCCATTAAGCATTTCTTTAAAGATTTTTTAGTCTAGGGCCTCGAACAATTAAAGTTTCTAAATAGAACTCTCTCCATAACTTAATTATA